>JAITAJ010000192.1 GCA_031284185.1 Accumulibacter sp.
TGGAATACGACGATGCGCGAGGGGCCGGGGCGGGTGATCGGCGCGCCGTCCTGGGAGATCGCGCCCTTGGTTGCGGGCTCCAGCCCGGCGACGAGGCGCAGGAGGGTCGATTTTCCGCAACCGCTGGGGCCGAGCAGGGCGACGAATTCGCCGGGGGCGACGTCGAGATCGACATCTTCCAGCACTTCCAGGCGGCCCGTGGGGGTGTCGAAGCCATGGCTGACTTGTTCGACGCGGATTCTCGACGCGGCATGCGCAGCATCTGGCGCGTTTTCTTCGGGTTGCGGTTTTCTCGTGGCGGCGCTCACCATTTGACGATCCCTTTCTGCCAGACGAGTACGCGGTCGCGCACGGCGAAAAGCAGGGAAATGAGGCTGGAAAAGATGATGGTCATGACGATCAGCGCGCCATACATGTTGACGTAGGAGGCATAACCTTGCGCCCAGGTGAGATACCAGCCCAGGCCGGATTTGACGCCCATCATTTCGGCGACGATCAGCACGACGAAGGATGCGCCGAAGCCCATGAAAAGGCCGACGAAGACTTGCGGCAAGGCGGCGGGAATGGCGACGCGGAAAATCAGGAACCATTCGGATGCGCCCATGGTGCGCGCCACGTCGTAATAGGCTTTGTTGACGCTCGCCACGCCCGACCACGAGAGGATCGCCACGGGAAAGCCCGTCGCCAGCGCGATGAGAAAGACGGAAGCCGCGTGGCTGGAGGGAAAGAAGAAGAAGGCGATGGGCAGGAGCGCCGTGGGCGGCAGGGGGCCGAGGAAGCGCAGGATGGGATGCACCCAGTAGTTGATGGCGCGCGACCAGCCGATGGAGACGCCGATGGTGAAGCCGATGATCGTGCCCCAAAGCACGCCTTCGAGCAGCAGTTTGACCGAATTGAAGGCGCTGTCCGCCAGGCGCGCGTAATCGCTGATGTAGACGTCGATCATGCTCGATGGCGGGGCGAAGAAGGGCGGCGGCAACGCGCCCGTCTTGGCGGTGAAAATTTCCCAGAGCGCGAGGAGGAGGGCGGAGACGATGAGCCAGGGCGCGCCGTGGCGGAAAGCGGCGGCGGCGCGGCGCAAGAGGCGGGCGGCGAGCGCGGTGAACACAATGGGCGCGCTGGAGATGAGGGCGAGCAGCGCGCACAGGACGGCGACCGCGCCCGCGGCGATGCCGAATTCCGTGGTGTAGGCCCAATCCTCGAAACCGGCGGGTTTGTTGGGCCAGGCCAGCGTGATCGCCGCCAGGAAGCTCCAGGCCAATGTGGCGGCAGCCCCCAGCCAATGGAGATGGAATGCCGGGCGGGATTGCGCCGGGGCGGACGGACGGGCAAGCGTTTCTGCCGCGTCCGCGGTCTTACTGGAAACGAGCGACAGGCGCTCGAAAGCGGACGGCGGATTGTCCCCTGCCGGTGACTGTTGATTGTTCATGGCAAGCGCGCTCGAATTCATGAGGCATCCTTCCGGATTCATCGCGCCGCGCCCGTTTCCGGGCGCGGGCAAAGTTCAAAGCACTTTCACGAAAATATGGTTGGCATATTTCACCGGGTCGGTGCTGGCTTTCAACACGCCCAGTTGTTTGAAGTCGCGCGCGTAATCAGCGATTTCGTCGCGCAGATCGGTGCCGACCGGGTGATGGCGCAGGTTGAGCGTCGCGTAGAGTTCCTTCAGTTCGGCAAGCGTCATGTTCGTCGTGTATTTGAGGAAGATCTTCGCGCTTTCCTCGATGTTGTGCGCCGTCCAGTCGTAGGCTTCGACCAGCGAGCGCGTCAGCGCCACCGCGACCGGCCTGTTGGCGCGCACGAGATTGCCGTTGATGCCGACCACGCAGCAGGCTTTGTCGTGGTATTCGCCGTGGATGTTGGTCGCCAGTTCCACGAACTTGCCTCCGGAATCGCGCTCGATCTTGAACGCCATGGGATCGTTGTCGGCGACGGCGTGGATTTCGCCCTTTTCCGCCGCGAGGCCGAGCAGATCGCGCTGATATACCCGCCAGGTGACTTCCTTTTCCGGGTCAATGCCGTGTTTTTTCAGGTAGACACTGAAGAAATGCGTCGCCGGCGCGCCGAGATCGGGCACGCCGATGGTCTTGCCGCGCAAGTCTTCGACCTTCGTGATGTTGGCGGGCTTGTAGCCGATCAGGCGCACACAGCCGCCATGCAGTCCCGCGACCACCTTGACGTCGAAACCGGCTTCCAGGGGCTTCAGCCAGCGGAAGATCATGCCCACCGCCGCGTCCGACTTGCCGGTGGCGATGGATTCCAGCAATTGATCGGTGGAACCCGCGTAATTGATGAGGGAAACGTCCAGTCCGTTCTTCTCGAAAATACCCGTTTCCTTGGCGACGGCGACCGGCGTCAGGCAAAAGGAGGTCTGACTCCACGCGAACGACAGCGGCGTCAGCTTCCTGGGCGTCTGCGCCCAGGCGTTGCCGCCGATCCCGAACAAGGGAGCGGCCAGCGCGGCGGACAGCAGCGCGCGCCGCTTCCGATCGGGGACACGGGAGATGATCGATGGATTCTTTTTCGCGTGAAACATGGTATTTCCCTCACGATGAATAGGCACGAAAGCAGTAGTTTAGCGAGCCGTTTCACAAACGATGAGAATGAAAACTCATGTTGATAGATACAAAAAATATAAACGAATGGAAAAACATCCATCCCGGTTTCGGGCAAGGCGGCAAATTTGGACGGGCGGAACCTTCACCCGCCTTCGCGGAGGTTCCCTGCGTACGCCGTCATTGCGCGGAGCAAAAGCGCGCGGCAATCCAGACGGCCTTTTTCGGGCGGCCTCGGTTCGCTCACTTTCGACAACGGGCGAACATGGGCTTTTATCATGAGGCGCGCCCATGTCCCCACGCATGGGGCGGCGCGGCTGGATTGCTTCGCCGCGCTTGCAATGGCGAATGCCCGCCGTCCAAAAAAATGGCCCCGCGAAAGCGGGGCCATGTCGTGCGTCCGGGAACAAAGCGCGGGATTACATGCCCATGTCGCCCATGCCGCCCATTCCTCCCATGCCGCCGGGCAGCGCGGGCGCGGGTTTGTCTTCCACCAGTTCGGCGACCATCGCGTCGGTGGTGAGGACGAGACCGGCCACGGAGGCGGCGTTTTGCAGGGCGGAGCGCGTCACCTTGGTGGGATCGAGCACGCCGGTGGCCACCAGATCGCCATATTCGCCGGTGGCGGCGTTGTAGCCGAAGTTGCCCTTGCCCTTCACCACTTCATTGACGATCACGGAAGGTTCCGCGCCCGCGTTGGTGACGATTTCGCGCAGGGGCTGCTCGATGGCGCGCAGCACGATCTTGATGCCCGCGTCCTGGTCGTGGTTGTCGCCCTTCAGCTTGTCTGCCACGTTGGCGCGGGCGCGCAGGAAGGCGACGCCGCCGCCGGGGACGATGCCTTCTTCCACCGCGGCGCGGGTGGCGTGCAGCGCGTCTTCCACGCGCGCCTTCTTTTCCTTCATCTCGACTTCGGTCGCCGCGCCCACCTTGATGACCGCCACGCCGCCAGCGAGCTTCGCCACGCGCTCTTGCAGTTTTTCGCGGTCATAATCGGAAGTGGTCTCCTCGATCTGCACGCGGATTTGCTTGACGCGCCCCTGGATGGCGGAGGCTTCGCCCGCGCCGTCGATGATGGTGGTGTTTTCCTTCGCCACTTCGATGCGCTTGGCCTGCCCCAGATCCTTCAGGCTCGCCTTTTCCAGCGTGAGGCCGGTTTCTTCGGAAATCACCGTGCCGCCCGTCAGGATGGCGATGTCTTCCAGCATGGCCTTCCTGCGGTCGCCGAAGCCGGGGGCCTTCACCGCCACGGTCTTCAGGATGCCGCGAATGTTATTGACCACGAGGGTGGCGAGCGCCTCGCCGTCGACGTCCTCGGCGATGATGAGGAGCGGGCGGGAAGCCTTGGCGACCTGTTCCAACACCGGCAGCAGATCGCGGATGCTGGAAATCTTCTTGTCGAACAGCAACACATAGGGGCTTTCCAGGATCGCCTGCTGCTTGTCGCCGTTGTTGATGAAGTAGGGCGACAGATAGCCGCGATCGAACTGCATCCCCTCGACGACATCCAGCTCGTTTTCCAGCGACTTGCCGTCCTCGACGGTGATGACGCCTTCCTTGCCGACTTTTTCCATGGCGTCCGCGATGATCTTGCCGATGGATTCGTCGGAATTGGCGGAAATGGAGCCGACCTGGGCGATTTCCTTGTTGGTGGTGCAGGGCTTGGAAATCCTCTTCAGCTCGTCGATGATGGCGATCACGGCCTTGTCGATGCCGCGCTTCAGGTCCATCGGATTCAGGCCGGCGGCCACGTAGCGCAGACCTTCGCGCACGATGGATTGCGCCAGCACGGTCGCGGTCGTGGTGCCGTCGCCCGCGATGTCGGAAGTCTTGGAAGCGACTTCCTTCACGAGTTGCGCGCCCATGTTGGCGAACTTGTCCTTCAGTTCGATTTCCTTGGCGACGGAAACGCCGTCCTTGGTCACGGTGGGGGCGCCGAAGGAACGCTCCAGCACGACATTGCGTCCCTTGGGGCCGAGCGTTACCTTGACGGCGTCGGCCAGGATGTTCACGCCTTCCACCAGACGGGCGCGGGCGGAATCGCCGAATTTGACTTCTTTTGCTGCCATTTGAATCTCCTGTTAATCAGAATGCTGTAAAAAGATGCGGTAAAGTGTGCGGGAAATGGGCGCTTATGCTTCCAGCACGCCCAGGATGTCTTCTTCACGCATGACCAGCACTTCCTGGCCATCGACCTTGACGGTCTGACCGGCATACTTGCCGAACAGCACGCGATCGCCCACCTTCACGTCGGGGACGATGATTTTGCCCGCGTCATCGCGCTTGCCGGGACCGACGGCCAACACTTCGCCCTGATCGGGCTTTTCACCGGCGGAATCGGGAATCACGATGCCGGAAGCGGTCGTGCGCTCGGCTTCGATGCGCTTGACAATCACACGGTCGTGCAAAGGACGGATTTTCATAAAAACTCCTTGTTCATTCAAAAGGTTGCGAATTCTGTCCGACTCCAG
>JAITAJ010000232.1 GCA_031284185.1 Accumulibacter sp.
AGACAGAAGACAGATGAGTTTGCGGCGCTTCGCGCCGTTCAGAGGACGGAAAACCGAGAGATCGGGTTCAGAGGACAGCGATTTGAGAAGACAGAAGACAGATGAGATTGCGGCGCTTCGCGCCGCTCAGCGGACGGAAAACCCAGAGAACGGGTTCAGAGGACAGGGATTTGAGAAGACAGAGGACAGATGAGTTTGCGGCGCTTCGCGCCGTTCAGAGGACGGGAAACCGAGAGATCGGGTTCAGAGGACAGGGATTTGAGAAGACAGAAGACAGGTTTGCGGCGCTTCGCGCCGAGTGATGTAGGGAAAGCCGAGCGCTGTCTTCTCGAATCGCTGTCCTCTGAAAGCGGCGCAAGCTCATCTGTCTTCTGCCTTCTCAAGTCTCTGCCCCTCGATACTGTCCTCTGAGAGCGACTCTTCAATGCCCTTGACGAGCGTCGGGCTGAATCTCTGGCCCAGTTCCACTACCGTCGAAGTGAAGAGCCTCACCAGTTCCGGGTCCGCATTGACCATGACCACCAGCAGGGCAACCTCACCTCTGCCGGGGTCGGGGCGGGAAGCGAGCTTCCGAAGCGAACGGGCAAGCATCTCGCACATGCCTTGCCGGTCTCCGGCATAGCGGGCCAGTATCCGGGACACCCGCCCGGATACGTCGGGAGACGTCGTGCGGCCCCCCAGCCTGCCCAGAGTGGTCGCGGGCAGCCGGAACCAGAGCGGGGAAAGCGGCAAGTCTGAACTGAATGCCTCTTGCGTTCGCGTCCGCGCTTGCGGAGGCGCTTCCGGGACGTCGTCCGGGACGCCCCCCAAAGAATCGTCGATGGCCTTGACGAGCGTCGGATTGAACTTCTGCTCAAGCTCCCAGGCAGTCCTTCCGAAGCCTTTCACCAGCGCCGAATCCACGTAGAAGGATGCCTGAACCACCGGCTCCTTGCATGTGGGCCTGACGGAAAGCCGCCGGAGGGAACGGATGAGCATCTCGCACATCGCCTGGCGATCCCCGGCGTACAGAGCCAGCACCCGGGCCACCCATCGGGACATGCTGGAGACGCCCGCTTGGGCGCGGAGCCTGTCCAGGGTAAGGGCGGGAAGGCGGGCTGATCTTATTGTCGACATGACTGAACTCTATTGGATGAAACCTCGAAAGGCCACCATTCTAGGCAGAAGACGACAGAAAATCCAAAAATCCGGGAAGGGTCTCCCGGAGGCGCCCGGAGCGCCAATGATTTGCGGACGCATGAGGCGCCTTCGGGTCGCGGAAGCGGCCATCGTCCATCCGCGCCCATGAGGATCATCGCGGCCGCAGCCCATTGAGAAAAACATCGACCACGGTATCGACATACGATTCGATCTCCTCTTCGCCGGGCGGCGGGCGCAGTTGCAACACCCGCTCGAGATAGAGATTGCCGCGCACCATGCCGATGAATGAATTCGCGGCGGCCAGGCAATCGCGCGCCTCGATTTCACCGCGCGCCCGCGCGGCTTCCAGCCATTTCGCAAGCAACCTGGCGCCTTTCCCCGGCCCCTGTTCCAGAAAATTCCGCGCCTGCTCGGGAGAGGAAAAAACGCCCTGCAAGACGATCCGGCTCAGGATGATGCCGCGCGCCGAAGTCAGGGTGGAGAGGAGATTGCACGCGAAACGCTTGAGCGTGGCACGCAGATCGTCTTCCTGAGCAGTGCCCTCGGCCAGCGCGGGCAGAATTTCCGCCGATATCTCGGCCATCAGCGCACTTTGCAATCCATCCTTGCCGCCGAATTCGGTATAGATGCTGCGGCGGGAGCCGCCCGCGCGCTTGATGACGGCATCCAGACTGAGCGCCGTGACGCCTTGCTCGATGGAAAGCTCCTTTGCCGCCTGCAAAAGCGTGGCATGGCGTTCCGCCGCGCTCAAGCGGCGGGTTTTCGGCGCGGCGCCGCGCGTTCGCTGTCCCGCCGTACCATCCATCCGCTTTTCTTGAGGCATGATCTCGCCTTTCCTCTTGTGGTTTCGTTGCCTGATCCGTAGGGTACCGAACAGTACCATTTCGTTTTTTTTGGTACTATATAGTACCAAAACAGCCCGCGTCCCATCCTTCCCGGAGTCTGCCATGAATGCACAGGATACGTCGTCTCCCTCTCCGCATGCCGCCGCGTCCGGCGCCCAAGCGCCTGACGGACGGGCGCGCGGATGGGCCTTGGCGATCCTGACGTTGGTTCTGCTCGCCATCGCGGCGGCTTACGGCGTCTACTGGTTCCACGTCGCGCGCTGGCGGGAATCCACCGACGACGCTTACGTCGCCGGGCACGTCGTGCAGATCACGCCGCAGACCGGCGGCACGGTGAAGGCGGTGTTCGTCGACGATACCGACACGGTGGCGGCGGGCGACATCCTGGTCGAACTGGACGCCGCCGATCACCGGGTGGCGCTGGATCAGGCGGAAGCGGCGCTGGCGCAGGCGGCGCGCGAGGTACGCGCGCTCCACGTCACCAATGCGCGGCTGCGCGCCGAAGTGGCGGCGCGGTGGACGGAGGTCGTCCGTCTGGAGGCGGACGTGGCGCGGCGCGCGACCATCGCCGCCGCCGGCGCGGTGTCGCGGGAAGAGCTGGATCACTCCCGCACGGCGCTCTCGGCGGCGCGCGCGGCGCAGCTTGCGACGCGCGAACAGTTGGCGGCGAATCTCGCGCTGACCGAAGGCACGGACGTCGGCGACCACCCTCGCGTGATGCTGGCCGCGAGCCAGGTGGAGGAGGCATGGCTGGCGTGGTCGCGCGCGCGCATCGTCGCGCCGGTCGCCGGGCAGGTGGTCAAGCGCAGCGCGCAGGCCGGGCAACGGGTCGCGGCGGGCGCGCCGCTGATGGCGGTGGTGCCGCTCGACCGGCTGTGGGTCGACGCCAACTTCAAGGAAGTGCAGCTCGGCGCCATGCGCATCGGCCAGCCGGTCAGCCTGCGCGCGGATTACTACGGCCCGGAAGTCGAATACCACGGTCGCGTCGCGGGGCTGGCCGCGGGCACGGGCAGCGTTTTCGCGCTCCTGCCCGCGCAGAACGCCACCGGCAACTGGATCAAGGTCGTGCAGCGGGTGCCGGTGCGGGTGGAACTCGACGCGGCGGAACTGCTCAGGCATCCGCTGCGCGTCGGCCTGTCGATGCAGGCCGTGGTAGACATCCGCGACGACGGCGGCGCGACCATCACCGCCCAGGCCACCCGCGCGGCGCCGGTGAACAGCCACGTCTCGTCGGACGACGCGCTCGACGCGGCGCGTTCGCGCATCGCGGAAATCATCCGGCGCCACGGCGCCGCCGCGCCCGGCAAGGCTGGCGGAAAGCGCTGAAGATGCCGTCCCGCGCCGCGCCCGCCCGTCTGCCGCCGCTCGAAGGCGGCGCGCGGGTATTGGCAACCGTCGCCCTGGCGCTGGCGACCTTCATGAACGTGCTCGACACGACCATCGCCAACGTCTCCATTCCGACCATCGCCGGCGACATCGGCGTCTCGGCGAATCAAGGCACCTGGGTCATCACCTCGTTCGCGGTCGCCAATGCCATTTCCGTGCCGCTCACCGGCTATCTGGCGCGGCGTTTCGGACAAGTGCGGGTCTTCGTATGGTCGACCCTGCTCTTCGTCGCCGCCTCGTGGCTGTGCGGGCTTTCGCACAGCCTGGAAATGCTGGTGGCCTTCCGCGTCGCGCAGGGGCTGGTGGCCGGGCCGATGATTCCGCTCTCGCAGGCGCTGCTGTTGCAATGCTATCCGCCGGTCAAGGCCGGCGCCGCGCTGGCCATCTGGTCGATGACCACGACGGTCGCGCCGGTGATCGGCCCCATTCTCGGCGGCTGGATTTCCGACAACATGAGCTGGGGCTGGATTTTCTACATCAACATCC
>JAITAJ010000262.1 GCA_031284185.1 Accumulibacter sp.
ACAGAAGACAGGTGAGTTTGCGGCGCTATGCGCCGGATGAGAAGGAAAAACCGGGCGCTCGGGGTTCAGAAGACAGTGGTTTGAGAGGACAGAAGACAGGTAAGTTTGCGGCGCTACGCGCCGGATGAGAAGAAAAAACCGGGCGCTCGGGGTTCAGAGGACAGTGGCTTGAGAGGACAGAAGACAGATGAGTTTGCGGTGCCAAGCGCCGGATGAGAAGAAAAAACCGGGCGCTCGGGTTCGGAGGACAGCGGTTTGAGAAGATAGATGACAGAGAAACCGGGCGCTCGGATTTTCGTCTACCAGGCGGAGCCTGTTCGGAATTTTGTGTGTGAGGCATACCTTGGGTGGTGCCGTCACAAGGTTTCTTTCCGGGCGGGCCAATGAAAATATCGGCGGTCTGCCGACCGCCGGAATCCCTGCGGACGAGGCGGCGTCGACGGCGCCCGGAACGATCGGGAACGCGCGCAGTCACAGTTTGCATGATCCGGCAAAACGCTCTTGCGCCTGGCCGGACACGTCGCCCAATGAGGATTGAGTTATGCGTTTACTGCCAGCCTCGCGCGATCGCCGTCATTTCACGGACAGGAGAGCCATGGACAAGGGGCCGATACCATGGATGCTGGAGCGGCGGATTCGCGCGGAACGCCGTGGATTCAGCGTGAAGGAACTCGATTTCGACGAATGGATCACGCTGAGTCGCGCCAGGGTAAATGTGTCGGAATGATCGTGGCCACCGGTCGGCGGCTGATCGATCCTTGCGCCGACCCATGACCCGCGCGAACCTGACGCCGCGCTCGCGGACTTCACCCGGCGAGGCGCCGACCCGATCCGTTCGGCAGAGGTTTCGCCAGAGTGTCCGTGATTTTGTCGTTCCGGCCCTTCGGCACCGGCGAAGCGGAATGCCCATTGCGATACAATCACGGGACTCCTTTCAGGCATTCGCGGGACATACCATGAACAGAATCGGCGTCGCATTCCTCTCCATCGCGCTTTGCGCGGGAAATCTCTCCGGCTGCGCCAACATGGGCGAGACGGGCCAGTCCGTCGGAACCGGCGCGGCCATTGGCGCCATCGCGGGCGGAATCATCGGCGCCGCGACGGCCGGCGGACACCGCGGGAAAAGCACGGCCACCGGCGCGGCGGTCGGCGCGGCGATCGGCGCGGGCGGCGGCTACCTCTGGTCGCGACACATGCAGGAGCAAAAGGCGGCCATGGAACAGGCCACCCAGGGAACCGGGGTGAACGTCACGCAAACGGAAGACAACCGGCTCAAGCTGGACATCCCGAGCGACATTTCGTTCGACACGGGACGCTACGACATCAAGCCCACGCTGCGTCCGATTCTCGACCAGTTCGCGCTCACGCTGAATCAGAATCCGGTCACCCACGTGACGATCATCGGCCATACCGACAGTACCGGCTCGGACGCGGTCAACAACCCGCTGTCGGTCAATCGCGCCGCCGCCACGCGCGACTATCTCGTGGCCCGTGGCGTGGCGACGACGCGCATCGCCATCGACGGGCGCGGCTCGCGGGAACCGATCGCCGATAACGCCACGGTGACCGGCCGCGCGATGAACCGGCGCGTCGAGATTTTCGTCGCCGAGGCCGCGCGCTGACCGATCCTGTGCCGGACGATCGCTCGGCGCTTGCCATCCTCGTATCGAGCCTGTAGAATCGCCGCCTTCCTTCCGCAACTCAACCGCTTTTTGAGGACACATTCATGGCCAACAGCGCACAAGCCCGCAAGCGTGCTCGCCAAGCCGTCAAGCAGCGCGCCCACAATACCAATCTGCGCTCCACCCTGCGCACGGCCGTCAAGCGTGTGCAAAAGGCGATCGTCGCTGGCGACAAGGCGCTCGCCCAAAACATTTTCCAGGAATCGGTTTCGGTGATCGACCGCATCGCCGACAAGAAAATCATTCACAAGAACAAGGCGGCTCGCCACAAGAGCCGTCTGTCGGCGCGAATCAAGGCGCTGGCCGCCTGATTTCCCGGTACGACCGGAATTCGTTTCGACGGCGCCGCAGGCGCCGTTCGTTTTTGCCGCCGGCTATACAACCCTCGCCTTTTCCCATAGAATCGCCACTTCTGCGACTCTGACCGGCGGTGTTTTTCGAGCGTTTCCCGCAGGGTCGGGCAGAGGGTGTTTTCCGGCGGCGCAAGCCGCCGTTTCAGCTTATGCACTTCAGGTTTTGGGGGGATGAAGATGTCTCATATGATGAATATCTATGCGCGGCTGCCCGTGGCGTTCAGCCACGGGAATGGGAGCCGGATCTGCGATACCGATGGCAGGGTCTATCTCGATGCCCTGTCGGGGATCGCCGTCAACACGCTGGGGCACAACCATCCGGCCCTGGTCGCGGCGATTTCGGCCCAGGCGGCCCGTTTGTTGCATACCTCCAACATTTACCGGATGCCGCAGCAGGAACAACTGGCGGATAAGCTGGCCGAATTGTCCGGGATGGACGAGGTGTTCTTCTGCAATTCGGGGTGTGAGGCCAATGAGGCGGCGATCAAGCTGGCGCGATTCTACGGGCATCAGCGGGGCGTCGACAATCCGGCCATCATCGTCATGGAACATTCGTTCCACGGCCGTACCCTGGCCACGCTTTCGGCGACGGGGAGCCGCAAGGTCCAGGCGGGTTTCGAGCCGCTCGTCGCCGGTTTCGTGCGCGTGCCGTTCAACGATCTCGAAGCGGTGCGCGCCATCGGTGAGCGCAACAAGAACGTCGTCGCGGTCATGTTTGAGGTCATCCAGGGTGAAGGCGGCGTTCATGTCGCCGACAAGGATTATCAGTGGGGCCTGCGCCGCCTGTGCGATGAAAATGCCTGGCTGATGATCTGCGATGAAGTGCAATGCGGCATGGGACGGACCGGAACCTGGTTCGGCTTTCAGCAGGCCGGCATTCGCCCGGAAGTGGTCACTCTCGCCAAGGGGCTGGCCGGCGGCGTGCCGATCGGGGCGTGCCTGGCCGCCGGCAGGGCGGCGCAGTTGTTCAGGCCGGGCAATCACGGCTCGACCTTCGGCGGAAATCAGCTGGCGACCACGGCGGCGCTGACCACGCTCGACGTGATCGAGAAGGAAAACCTGCTGGCGAATGCGGTGGAAGTCGGCCAGGTTATCCTGGGTGGTTTCAGGCAGGCGCTGGCGGACGTGCCGGGAGTCATCGGCATTCGCGGCATGGGCCTGATGATCGGCATCGAACTCGATCGTCCGTGCGGCGATCTGGCGCAGCGCGGCCTCGACGCCGGCTTGCTGATCAACGTGACCGCCGAGCGGGTCGTGCGTCTGTTGCCGGCGCTGAATTTCAGCGCGGATGAAGGCCGTGAACTGGTCGAACGGCTCTCGACGCTGATTCGCGCCTTTCTTTCCTCCTGATCGGGGATGGACATGAGCACCGCCAAGCCTGCCATGAAACATTACCTGCAATTCAAAGACCTTGGCCGCGACGACTATGCCTACCTGTTCGAGCGCGCGCGCTGGATCAAGGGAGAGTTCAAGGCGTACCGGCGTTACTGGCCGCTCGCCGATCGCACGCTGGTGATGATTTTCGAGAAGGCCAGCACGCGCACGCGCCTGTCGTTTGAAGCCGGAATGCAGCAGCTCGGCGGCATGGCCATCTATCTGAACACCCGCGATTCGCAGCTGGGGCGCGGCGAACCGATCGAGGACTCGGCGCAAGTCATCTCGCGCATGAGCGACGTGGTGATGATCCGCACCTACGAGCAGGGCATCGTCGAGCGCTTCGCCGCCAACTCGCGCGTGCCGGTGATCAACGGCCTGACCAACGAATATCACCCGTGCCAGATCATGGCCGACATTTTCACCTACATCGAGCATCGCGGCCCGATTCAGGGCAAGACGGTGGCTTGGATCGGCGACTCGAACAACGTCTGCCACACTTGGCTGCAAGCCGCCGAGGTACTGGGATTCGAGGTGCGCGTGGCGACTCCGCCGGGCTACGAGGTCGAGCCGGAGCGGGCCGGTCTGCGCGGCGCCGGGCATTTCCGGCAGTTCGCCGACCCGATGGAAGCGGTGCGCGGTGTCGATATCGTGACCACCGACGTATGGACCTCGATGGGTTTCGAGGCCGAGAACGAGGCGCGTATGCGTGATTTCGCCGACTACCGGGTGGATGGCGAAATGATGCGCGCCGCCCACCCCGAGGCGATTTTCCTGCATTGTCTGCCGGCGCATCGGGGCGAGGAAGTGACCGCCGAAGTGATCGACGGGCCGCAGAGCTTCGTCTGGGACGAGGCGGAAAACCGTATGCACGTGCAGAAGGCCCTGCTGGAATATCTTCTCCTTGGCCGCGTGAATGCCGCGTCCCTGAACGACCAGCCGCGGGGCAAGGCGATTCCCGATCGCGGCGAACCCGGCGAAAGGCAAGACTGAAAATGCCCCCTGAACCTGCGGAAAGCCGCGGAGAAGCGAAACGATTCTTCGCGTTCTCCATGCTTTCGTTTTTTTGAATCGGACTGGAGCACATGAAATGAGCGATGTCAAAAAGGTAGTTCTGGCGTATTCGGGCGGACTGGACACGTCCGTCATTCTCAAATGGTTGCAGGACACCTATCGGTGCGAAGTGGTCACCTTCACCGCCGATCTCGGCCAGGGCGAGGAACTGGAGCCTGCGCGCGCCAAGGCGGTCAAGTTCGGCATCCCGCCCGAAAACATCTTCATCGACGATCTGCGCGAGGAATTCGCGCGCGACTTCGTCTTTCCGATGTTCCGCTGCAACGCGCTCTATGAGGGCGAGTATCTCCTCGGCACCTCGATCGCGCGTCCGCTGATCGCCAAGCGCCTGATCGAGATCGCCAATCTGACGGGCGCCGACGCCATTTCGCACGGCGCGACCGGCAAGGGCAACGACCAGGTGCGCTTTGAACTCGGCGCCTACGCCCTGAATCCGAACATCAAGGTCATTGCCCCGTGGCGCGAATGGGATCTGCTCTCGCGCGAGAAGCTGATGGCCTACGCCGAGAAAAACGGCATCCCGGTCGACATGAAGCACAAGCAGGGCGGTTCGCCGTATTCGATGGACGCCAATCTGCTGCATATCAGCTATGAAGGGCGCCATCTGGAGGACCCGTCCGCCGAAGCCGAGGCGAGCATGTGGCGCTGGACGGTATCGCCCGAGGCGGCGCCGGACGCCGCGGAATACGTCACGCTGGAATTCGCCGGGGGCGACCCGGTGGCGATCGACGGTCAGCGTCTGGCCGCGCACGCGCTGCTGGCCCGGCTCAACGCGCTTGGCGGCAAGCATGGCATCGGTCGGCTCGACCTCGTCGAAAACCGTTACGTCGGCATGAAATCGCGCGGCTGTTACGAAACGCCCGGCGGCACGATTCTGCTCAAGGCGCACCGCGCCATCGAATCGGTGACGCTCGACCGGGAAGTCGCGCACCTCAAGGACGACCTCATGCCGCGCTATGCCAGCCTGATTTACAACGGCTACTGGTGGAGTCCCGAGCGTCATGCCCTGCAAGCGCTGATCGATCATACGCAGCGGGTGGTCAACGGCTGGGTGCGTCTGAAGCTGTACAAGGGCAACGTGATCGTCGTCGGGCGGGGTTCAAAGACGGATTCCCTTTTCGATTCGGCCATCGTCACCTTCGAGGACGACGCCGGTGCCTACGACCAGAAAGATGCCGCCGGATTCATCAAGCTCAACGCGCTGCGTCTGAGGATCGCGGCCAGGCTGAAGGCGGTCAGAGGACAGAGTTCCAGAAGGCAGAGGTTTGAGAGGACAGAAGACAGATGAGCTTGCGGCGCTTCGCGCCGGGTGGGGGACGAAAAACCGAGCGCTCGGGTTCAGGGGACAGAGAATTCCAGCGCATGGGTTGGGGGGTAAGCCCCCCAACCCCCTCCCCAACAAAAAGCAGCTCTTGGATAGTGTCGTCAGCGCGAAGCGTCGCATGTTTTTCTGTCTTCTATCTTCTCAAATTTCTGTTTCCTGTCCTCTCCAACCGCTCTCCGCTGAACCCGAGCGCTCGGTTTTTTCTCCATCCTCCGGCGCGAAGCGCCGCATGTTTACCTGTCTTCTGTCTTCTCAAATTTCTGTCATCTGTTTCTGTCCTCTGAAACTCTGTCCTCTATAATCTGCGCTTATTTTCGGAGGTGGACAGATGAGCGATACAGTCAGGCAGGACAGGAAGGCCGTCGTCGGCATAACGGAACCGGGTTACGCCGACCATGAGGTCGAAAACAGGCTCTTGCAGCCGCTGGGCGCGGAA
>JAITAJ010000397.1 GCA_031284185.1 Accumulibacter sp.
AGCGTCGACGGGGCGGCCCCCAGCGCGGCGAGGGCCGATCCGTGCGCAACGGCCAGGGCGACGCCAAGGACGCCCGTTTTGAACAGTTTTTTCATTTTTTCAGAATCCAGATCAAAAAATAAAAAATCAGAAGACAGAGGACAGCCCAGTCACACGACGCTTCACGCCGCCATGTTCCCGCTTTCCGCCCCCTGAATCCCACCAAAGCCCCCGATTATATCTTTCGAGATCAGAAAACAGAAGACAGTTTCAGAGGACAGTTTCAGAGGACAGTTCCAGAGGACAGCGGTTTGAGAGGACAGAGGACAGATGAGCTTGCGGCGGCTCCAATGCCGGGAGCTTGAAGGATGCCGGCAGCTTCGAGGACGCGGCGTTCCGTTCTCGTCCCTCGGCGCTTCTCCGTTGCGGCGGCATCATAAGTATCCTGGCCGCCAAACGTCCCGGGGACGCGCCCGTACCGGCACGCACTCGGCGGCGAACCCACCGCGGCGGCGAAGCGTCCACGCGGGCGCCGCGGCGTCACCTTGGCGGCAGGCGGACCATCGCCCCAGAACCGCGTTCGCACGCATCGGAAATCCGCGGAAAACCAGGCCGTCTTCTGGAATCACCAGGTATAAGCCCTTGTTTTCATGAGAAAGATGGCACGGTGGAAAGCCTCCGATATTTTCATGAATGACCAAAGAAGGTTTTCTTGCCTTTTCCGCGAGCAAAATCGTCTGTTTTTGCGCGACAAGCAGAGTAAAATCCATCGCCTCATGTTCGCTGTTCCATACACTCATGCGTTACCTCGGGTTTTCGCTCCGGAATAATTTGTTCGTCGCGCCCATGGCCGGAGTCACCGACCGTCCGTTCCGCCAGCTTTGCAGAAAAATGGGCGCCGGATTCGCCATCTCCGAGATGGTCACGTCGAACTCGCTGTTGTACGGCAGCGCCAAAACGCGCCGGCGCGCCAACCATGCCGGTGAGGCCGCGCCGGTCGCGGTGCAGATCGCGGGTTCGGAGCCGGAAATGATGTCCGAAGCGGCACGCCACAACGTCGACCACGGCGCGCAGATCATCGACATCAACATGGGCTGCCCGGCCAAAAAAATCTGCAGGGCCAAGGCCGGTTCCGCGCTGCTCAGGGATGAGCCGCTGGTCGGCCGCATCCTCGAGGCCGTGGTCAGGGCGGTGCCCGACACGCCGGTCACGCTGAAGATACGCACCGGCTGGGACCGGGCCAGCCGCAACGCGCCGTCGATCCTGAAGATCGCCGAACGATCGGGCATCCGGGCGCTCACCGTGCACGGGCGCACGCGCGCCTGCGGGTACGCCGGCCACGCCGAATACGACACGATTGCCGCGATCAAGGCCGAGGCGCGCATTCCGGTCATCGCCAACGGCGACATCACGTCGCCGGAGAAGGCCCGGCAGGTGCTCGAAGCCACCGGCGCCGACGCCCTGATGATCGGCCGCGCGGCGCAGGGCCGGCCGTGGCTGTTCCGGGAGATCGAGCACTATCTCGCCACCGGCGCGCGTCTGGCGCCGCCGCGTGTCGATGAAATCCACGGCGTTCTCCTGGCCCACCTGGAAGAGGTATACGATTTTTACGGCGTCGACACGGGCGTGCTCGTCGCGCGCAGGCACATCTCCTGGTATACGAGGGGATTGGCCGGTTCGGCGGCGTTCCGCCAGCGCATGAACCGCTTGTCCTGCGCCGCCGAACAACGCCGAGCCGTCGACGAGTTTTTCCTGAGCCTGGCCGGACGAAACGAATGCCTCGATTACCGCCCGGTCGATGATAACGATATCGATGGACCCGTCGCATGAAAAACACCAACGACATCTCCGCCTGTATTCGGAGCATGCTTGAAAATTATTTCCACGATCTCGAAGGCGAAATGCCGAACGACATCTACGACATGGTGATAAAGAGTGTCGAGCGGCCCATGCTCGAAGTCACGCTGCGGCAGGCGGGCGGCAACCAGACGCTGGCCGCCGGGATGCTCGGGATCAACCGTAACACGCTGCGCAAGAAGATCAGCGAACACCGCTTGCTCTGACCCGCGCCTCGCGTGAAACAGGTTCCGCGAGCGAGTGACCGCGGTATGCCGGCGTGATCGCCCCACCGGGACCTCACCCGATTTCCCCTTGAGAAGGTTTCCATCATGAAAATTCAGCAAGCATTGATCAGCCTGTCCGACAAACGCGGCGCGCTCGAATTCGCGCGCGGCCTGGCCGCCCAGGGCGTCAGACTCCTGTCCACCGGCGGCACCGCCGGACTGCTGCGCGATGCCGGTCTGGGCGTGACCGAAATCGGCGAGTACACCGGATTCCCGGAAATGCTCGACGGGCGCGTCAAGACGCTGCATCCCAGGGTCCATGCCGGCATTCTGGCCCGCCGCGATCGGCTCGAACACATGAGGACGATCGAAAACCACGGCATTTCACCGATCGATCTCATCTGCGTCAATCTCTACCCCTTCGCCGCGACGGTCGCCAGGCCCGGCGTGACGCTGGAAGAAGCCATCGAGAACATCGACATCGGCGGCCCGGCGATGCTCCGCTCGGCGGCCAAGAACTACGCCGGCGTCGCCGTCGTCACCGATCCCGGCGACTACCCGGCGCTGCTCGGCGAGATGCAAGGCAACGGCGGCGCGCTGAGCCTGTCCACCCGGTTCGCGCTGGCCCGCAAGGCATTCACCCATACCGCCCGTTATGACGGAATGATCGCCAACTGGCTGACCGGCCTTGCCGAGGGCGCCGAGGCTCGCCCGAACGAGGCCGTGCCGGCGCCGTCGATCTTTCCGAACAGGCTGCAACTCGCCTTCGATCGTGTCGAAGTCTTGCGCTACGGCGAAAACTCGCACCAGCGCGCCGCGTTCTACCGCGACGCGAACCCGGTCGCGGGCGGCATCGCCGCCCATGTGCAAATGCAGGGCAAGGCACTGTCCTACAACAACATCGCCGACGCCGACGCCGCTTTGGAATGCGTCAAGACTTTCGATGCCCCGGCCTGCGTCATCATCAAACATGCCAATCCCTGCGGCGTGGCAATCGATGCCAGTCTCCTCGGCGCCTACGAGAAAGCCTTCAAGACGGACTCGATCTCGGCCTTCGGCGGCATCATCGCCTTCAACGGCACGGTCGGCCTCGATGTGGTCGAAGCCATGAGCGCGCGCAAGCATTTCGTCGAGGTGCTGATCGCTCCGGACTTCACCGACGAGGCCCGGCGCGCGCTGGTGGCCAAGCCCAATCTGCGCGTGTTGATGGTTTCTCCCATGTCCCGCAAACTCAACGGACTCGAATTCAAGCGCGTCACCGGCGGCCTCTTGGCGCAAATGCCCGATGGCTTCTGCGCCAGCGACGGCGATCTCAGGGTCGTCACCCGGACGCAGCCGACGCGGCGGCAAATCGAAGACCTGTTGTTTGCCGAGCGCGTCGGCAGATTCGTCAAATCCAACGCCATCGTTTTCTGCGGCGATGGCATGACGCTCGGCATCGGCGCCGGACAGTCGAGCCGCGTGGACTCGACCCGCATCGCCGTCATGAAGGCGCGGAACGCCGGTCTGCCGCTGTCCGGCTCCTGTGTCGCGTCCGACGCCTTCTTCCCGTTCCGCGACGGCGTCGACGTACTCGCCGAGGCGGGCGCCAGCGCGATCATCCAGCCCGGCGGCTCGATGCGCGACGAGGAAGTCATCGCGGCGGCGGACGAGCACGGGCTGGCGATGGTATTCACCGGCATACGGCACTTTCGGCACTGAGGCATGGCCAGCACGCCCGATTTCGTCGAATATGTTTGCGAGCGGATTGCCGGCGCCGGCGCGATCCGCCACAAAAAAATGTTTGGCGAATACGTGGTCTATGTCAACGACAGGCCCGTCCTGCCCGTTTGTGACGATACCGTCTTCGTCAAGCGGCACGATGGCGTGAGCGAAGACATGAAAGAAGCGCAATCCGGCGTCCCTTATCCGGGCGCGAAATTGCATTACATTCTCGACGTCGATGACGCGGCGCTCGCCATGCGGGTCGTCCGCCGCCTCGAAGTCGCGGCCCCGTGGCCCAAGCCCCGCAAGAAAGCCACAGTCAAGGACTCCATCAAATGAAACTTCTCATCATTGGCGCCGGTGGACGTGAGCACGCGCTGGCCTGGTGCCTGTCCAGGTCGCCCGGAGCGCGGAAAATCCACGTCGCCCCCGGCAACGCCGGGACCGCGCGCCAGTTCGGGATGGAAAACCTCCCCCTCACCGATCCCGCCGCCCTGGCCGATTTCGCCGAAAAGGAAAACATCCATCTCACCGTCGTCGGTCCCGAGGCGCCGCTGGCCGCCGGGATCGTCAACGTTTTCCGCGCGCGCGGCCTCACCATCTTCGGGCCGACCCGGGAAGCCGCGCAACTGGAAAGCTCGAAAGATTTTGCCAAGCGCTTCATGCGCCGCCACAACATTCCGACCGCGGCCTTTGAAACCTTCACCGATGCCGACGCGGCGCATGTTTATGTCGAGAAGAGGGGCGCGCCGATCGTGGTCAAGGCCGATGGTCTTGCCGCCGGCAAGGGCGTCGTCGTCGCCACGACCCTCGTGGAGGCGCATCGCGCCATCGACGACATGCTGTCCGGCAACGCGCTCGGCGAGGCCGGGGCGCGGGTGCTCATCGAGGACTATCTCGATGGCGAGGAAGCGAGTTTCATCGTCATGGCCGACGGCAAGAACGTCTTGCCGCTCGCGTCGAGTCAGGATCACAAGCGGATCTTCGACGGCGACGCCGGACCCAATACCGGCGGCATGGGCGCCTATTCGCCGGCGCCCGTGATCACCCCGGAGATTCACGCCAGGGCCATGCGCGAGATCATCCTGCCGACGGTACGCGGCATGGCCGGCGACGGCATCCCCTATACCGGCTTCCTTTACGCGGGGCTGATGATTGGCCGGGACGGCTCGGTCAGGGTCGTCGAATTCAACTGTCGCCTGGGCGATCCCGAGACGCAGCCGATCATGATGCGCATGAAGTCCGACCTGTTGAGCCTGATCGAACACGCCATCGCCGGCAGGCTCGATCAGGTCGAAGCCGAATGGGACCGGCGCGCCGCGCTTGGCGTCGTGCTCGCCGCCGCCAACTACCCGGGCGCGCCGAGAACGGGCGACGTGATCTCCGGGCTGCCGAAGGAAAGTGAAGACATCCGTGTTTTCCATGCCGGCACCGCCGAGCGGGACGGCAGGATCGTTACCGCCGGCGGTCGCGCGCTATGTGTCACGGCGCTCGGTGAAAACGTGAGGCAGGCGCAGAAACTGGTCTATGACACGATCGCCGGCATCCATTTCGACGGTATGCAGTTCCGCCGCGACATCGGCTACCGAGCGATTTCAGAAGACAGAAGTTCGAGAGGACAGAAAACGGATCAGTTCGGGCGCTTCGCGCCGGGTGGGGACGAAAAGCCGCGCGCCTGATTCCAGAGGACGGAAGACAGAGAAACCGATC
>JAITAJ010000334.1 GCA_031284185.1 Accumulibacter sp.
TGATTGGGCTCATTTTTCGGGGTTCCTGATTGAAGTAATAGAACATTGGAGCGCGGGCAGAACGCCCGCTTCGCGGTTTTTGCTGTGGGCGGGACGCCAAAAGCGCTCCATTTTGTCATCGCTTTTGCCCAGCGACACAATTCAGTCATGGTCATTGTTTTCGTCCGATCGCTAACGTCCCGCGCCGCTCCTCGCGCTCCTCGACGAAGCGTTGAATTCCCTTGAGCAGCCAGTCAGGGGAGAGATGTGCCTCTTCGGCGATCTCATCGAGACGCCCGCCGCTGCGCCAGCGATCGTCGAAATCGCTGCTCATGGCGTATTCGGCCGAAACCGCCGAACTGATCCAGTCGGCCATGCTCCGCCGCGCCATGCTGGTGATTACCGTCGAGTCCATCCAGTCGGCCAGCGGCAGGATGCGCTCGCGGTAGCCGCGATCCTGTAGCCGGAACAGTTCCGGACTCGTGGCCGCGACGATCTTGACATTGAGCCGGCTTGCGGAAAGCTCGGGCAGCAGCTTGATGACGTTGGCCGTAGTGATCGTCCCCTGCACGATCAGGGTTCCCATTTTCGGCAGCGACGGGTCGAAGTCCCGGATCAGGTAGGCGCCCCGCGCCGCCTCGCGGTAACCCGCGATACCGAGCGCCTGGCGGTCGGGGAGGACGATCGGCGGCCGCGTCAGGTGCAGCGCGATGATCGGCGCTTGGCTCCTCATGGCCGCCGCGAGCATCACCGGCACTTCGTTGTAGTCCGTCGGATAAAGATTGATCACCTGTCCATCCGGGAAAAGTTGCGTGATCGCGGGAGAAAACACGCCGTAATGCGTGCGCGCGTCCTCGGCCGTTTCCACGCCGGAGTGGCCGGCGACCCAGATGACTTTGCCGAACTTGATCTCGCAATCCTGCGCCATCTGGCTGAGGATGCGCATCTCGCCGTATTTCAGATAGCTGAATGCGGCATAGGTCGAGCACACGCCGCAGAAACCGTTGAATTCGTTGAACGGATCGCCGGACAGGTTGGTGGTCGCCAGCGCGGCCATGATCGCCGAGTTGGCGAATTCGGTGATTTCCTGGGGGATGATCGCCCCTTCCGGGTTCTTCTCGCGCTCGTACCAGCCGAAGTTCTTGAACTGGCCGAAGTCCTTGCCGAAATCGGCGACGTTGGTCGATTCGGCAAGATCGGCGGAACATGCCAGAAAAAGCGGCCGGCCGTATTTTTTGCGGCAGAGCGAGTTGATGTAGCTGCCCCACTTGCCGAAACCGGCGCGGTTGGATTGTCTGGTTCCGGGCGGCGCGAAAAGTTCCTCCGGATAGCTGTCCGGATCGAACAGGCGCTCATCCTTGAGCGGATTGCGCGCGAGGTCGAAGAGAGGATTCGCCGGCGCCGCGGGAATCTTTTCGGCCAGCGTCAGCAAGCTGTCCGTGATGTAATCCACGAGCGCCTGGTCGCGCTCCAGCACCTTGGCGACCGCCTGGAAATTCTGCGCGGCCTGCGCGTCGAGCGCCGCGGGATCGTCCGGCGCGGTTTGGCCGAAGCCGGAAAAATGAACGTCGTACTTGCGCGCGAATTCTTCCTTGGTCTTCCAGAATGCTTCGCTGTTGAGCTTGTGCGGCGCGCCATGCGACTTGTTGTCGAAGACGCCGTAGCCGCGCCCCTTGCGCGTCCTGAAATAGAGGACGCTGGGGGCGCTGGTGGAATCCTGTCCATCGAACATTTGCAGATAACCGCGCGCGAGCTCGTCCCAGGCGGAACCGTCCTCTGCCTTGAAGACGTTCCAGCCGTAGGGCTTGAACCAGTCTTCCGGGGTGCCGTGTATGACCGAACTCGTCGGCCGGTCGTCGATGCCGTAATCGTTCCAGTCGATCAGAAAGAACAGGTTGGACAGGCCCAGTCCCCACGCCGAGTTCTTGGCTTCGTGGCTGGCGCCCGGCGTCAGGCCGCCTTCGCCTTCGAGCGCGACGACCTTGACTTCGCCGGCGCCGGCGCGCTTGAGCGCCAGTGCTTGCCCGACCGCCGCCGGCAGGCCGTGCCCGGACGGCCCGGCGTTCCATTTGAGGAAAAGCGTCTTGCCCTGCATTTCGGCGTGCCCCGACAGTCCGCCGTTGCGCCGGAAACGGGCCAGGTCTTCCTGGAAGACGGCGAAGCGGGGATCGAGCCGGTAGCGTTCGTCGCCTGTCTGCGCATACTTGATGCGGAAGGCTTCGTTGAGGATGGCCAGGGTGCCGTAGATCAGCGGTACGGTATGCCCGGCGCTGAGGATGAAACGGTCGCCGAAGGCTTTTTCCGGATGACGGATGTCCCAATGGAAGCCGCCGCAAAACAGTAACGCGACAAAGGCGTGCACCTTCGAACGCGAACCGCCGGGATGCCCGCTCTGGGCAAAATTGATCATCAGGTCGATGTTCTGGTCAACCAGGTCCTTGATCTTTTCCCAGTGATCGAAATGACCAGATAAAGCCGTGTATTTCCGCGCAAGCAATGTATCTGCCATAGGGTCCTCCGCGTCGTTTGCGTTTACATGTATCCGCCCGCGCCCCTTCCCGGCGGAACCGGGCATGGGGCCGGACGTCGGCCGTCAGTATTTGTCGGTCTTGCCGGTCATGAGCCTGACCAGTTCGTCGATGTCGCTGGTCGCGGCCATGGCGCTCATCTTTTCGTTTTCCTGCCGCTGAATCAGGACGGCGCGGTCATAGACCTCCTGCAAGTATTTGGCCGGAAATTTCACCGCTCCGTTTTCGTCCAGGTGGATGATTTCGCCGGGAGCGACGTCCATGCCCGCCAGATGCACCGGCACGTTGACGGCCTTCACCGCCAGAGGGCCGTGGCCGGCGCTTT
>JAITAJ010000336.1 GCA_031284185.1 Accumulibacter sp.
TCTTTGACTCGGCGGGGAAAATGCGTATAATGCGCGGCTCTTCGATACACTTTTCTTGGTTTTTTTGGAGTCCGACATGTATGCGGTCATAAAAACCGGCGGCAAGCAGTATCGCGTCGCCGCCGGCGAAAAACTGAAAATAGAACAGATACCGGCAGAAGTTGGCGCAGAAGTCGTGCTTGACCAGGTGCTCATGGTCGGCGAGGGCGAGTCCGTGAAAATCGGCGCTCCGCTGGTCGCCGGCGCGGCGGTCAGTGCCACCGTGCTTTCGCAGGGCCGCCACGACAAGGTGAAGATTTTCAAGATGCGCCGCCGTAAGCATTACCAGAAGCATCAGGGCCATCGTCAGAATTACACCGAAATCCGTATCGACGGAATTTCCGCCTGAGCGAAAGGAAAGAATCACATGGCACACAAAAAAGCAGGCGGCAGTTCGCGCAACGGTCGGGATTCGGAATCGAAACGGCTCGGCGTCAAGCGCTACGGCGGTCAGGAGGTTTTGGCCGGGAACATCCTCGTCCGCCAGCGCGGCACGCAATTCCATCCGGGTTTGAACGTCGGTCTCGGCAAGGATCACACCTTGTTCGCCCTGATCGACGGGCGCGTCGAATTCGCCCTCAAGGGGCCGAAGCGTCAGCGCACGGTCAGCATCGCGCCGGTGACCTCGCCGGCGACCTGAGTCCGGGCGGGCCGCGGTCGGCCCGCCGAGGCGGCAGCAAAGGCCCTATCCTGGCGGTAGGGCTTTTTACTGCGTGAGATGCGCGCATGAAATTCATCGACGAGGCGAAGATTTGCGTTGCCGCCGGCGACGGCGGTAACGGCGTCGCTTCGTTCCGGCGCGAGAAATACGAACCCGACGGCGGTCCCGACGGCGGCGACGGCGGCCGTGGCGGCAGCGTCCTGGCGACCGCGGATCGCAACATCGACACGCTGATCGAATACCGCTATACCCGCCGGTTCGCCGCGCCGCGTGGCGGTAACGGGGCGTCCGCCGGCTGCTATGGACGGGGTGGCAAGGATGTCGTCCTGCGCGTTCCGGTCGGAACGGTCATTACCGACGTCAATACCCAGGAAGTGGTCGCCGATCTCGCGCGCGACGGACAGACCACGCTGATCGCCCGGGGAGGCAGGGGCGGCCTCGGAAACATCCACTTCAAATCGAGCACCAACCGCGCGCCACGCCAACATACCCAGGGGGAGGCGGGCGAGGAGCGCGATTTGCGTCTCGAATTGCGCGTGCTCGCCGACGTCGGTCTGCTCGGCTTGCCGAACGCGGGGAAAAGCACCTTCATCCGCGCCGTTTCGGCGGCGCGCCCGAAGGTCGCCGATTATCCGTTCACCACCATGCACCCCAGCCTCGGCGTGGTGCGCGTCGATGAGAACCGGAGCTTCGTCGTCGCCGACATCCCCGGCCTGATCGAAGGCGCCGCCGAAGGCGCGGGACTGGGCGTCCGTTTTCTCAAGCATCTGGCGCGCACGCGCGTGCTGCTGCATCTCGTCGATCTGGCGCCGCTCGATCCCGAGGCCGATCCGGTGCGCGGCGCGCGCGCCATCGTGGGCGAACTGGAGAAATACGGCCCGGAGCTTGCCGCCAAGCCGCGCTGGCTCGTGCTCAACAAACTCGATCTGGTCCCGGAGGATGAGCGCGAGCGCCGCGTCGCCGATTTTCTGCGCGCCTATGGGGCGCCGGACGGAACCCCCTGCTTCCGGATCAGCGCCCTCCGTGGCGACGGGTGCCGGCCATTGATTTTCGCCCTGCGGGAGGCGCTGGACGATCTGAAGCCCCCGGCGGCGCTCGTCGACAACCCGCCGGATGCGTTCTTTCCCGACGACATGCCAACGGATTGAATGGGAGACAGCGATGAATACGACACGCGTCGCCGAAGCGAAGCGGCTGATCGTCAAGGTGGGTTCGGCGCTCCTCACCAACAACGGCGAGGGTCTCGACGAGGCGGCCATCGGGGAATGGGCACGGCAGATTGCCGAATTGCGCGCGCTCGGACGAGAGGTGGCGCTGGTGTCCTCCGGCGCGATCGCTTGCGGCATGCGGCGCCTGGGCTGGCGCAGGCGCCCGGTTGCCGTGCATGAATTGCAGGCTTGCGCCGCGGTCGGGCAGATGGAACTGGTGCAGGTCTACGAGAGCGCGTTCTCGGCGCACGGATTGCATGCCGCGCAGGTGCTGCTCACCCATGACGATCTGGCCGACCGCAAGCGCTATCTCAACGCGCGCTCGACGCTGACCACGCTCTTGTCGCTCGGCGTCGTGCCGATCATCAACGAGAACGACACGGTGGTCACCGATGAGATCAAGTTCGGCGACAACGACACGCTCGGCGCGCTGGTCGCCAATCTGATCGATGCCGATTGCCTGATCCTCCTGACCGATCAGCCGGGGCTTTACACGGCCGATCCGCGCAAGGACCCGCGGGCGACGCTGATCGCCGAGGCGCGGGCCGGCGATCCGGCGCTGGAATCGATGGCCGGCGAGGCGGGGACGCAGTACGGCAAGGGCGGCATGATCACCAAGGTGATCGCCGCCCGGCGCGCGGCCAGTGGCGGCGCGCATACGGTCATCGCCAGCGGGCGCGAGCGGGCGGTGATGCCGCGGCTGGCTCGCGGCGAGCCGATCGGCACGCTGCTGGTGGCCACGATGCCGCCGCTTTCCGCGCGCAAGCAGTGGCTGGCCGACCATCTGCAACTCGGCGGACGCTTGATTCTCGATGCCGGCGCGGTCGGGGCGCTCGGGGACGGCAAGAGCCTGTTGCCGATCGGCGTGGTCGAGGTGCAGGGCGAATTCGAGCGCGGCGCGGCGGTGGCCTGCGTGTCGCCCGCCGGGACGGAAGTGGCGCGCGGCCTGACCAACTATGGCAGCGGCGACGCGCGGCGCATCATGCGCCACGCCAGCGCGGACATCGAAAATATTCTTGGCTATCTCGATGAGCCGGAGATGATCCACCGGGACAATCTGGTGGTATGTTAGCGGGTGTTTTTCGCTCGGACGCCGTTCGCGCGCGGGGAGCGCGGGAGGCCCTTCCGCCGCTTGCCTTTCATTGACAACTATCGAATCGAGGAAACATGATGACAGGACTATCCATTCTTCCGGGGGGCGCGCTGGATTTCGTCTCTCTCGGAGCGCTCGTCCATCGCCTGGATCCCGGAGTGGTGCCGTTCCGAAAGGCGAGGGAATGCCGGATTCACGTCAGCGGCGGAGAGTTCAACTGCGCGGCGAACCTGGCGGATTGCTTCGGCATGCGCACCGGCATCGTGACCGCCCTGGTCGATTATCCCATCGGCGAACTGATCGACGGCTTCGTCCGCTCCGTCGGAGTGAAGCCTTTCTACAAGCGCTTCAGGCATGATGGGGTCAGCGGCCCCAACATGGCCACCGTCTACAGCGACCGGGGTCATGGCGTGCGCCCGCCCGTCGTCTTCTACAATCGGGCGAACGAGGCCGGCGGGCTGCTCAAGGCGGGCGATTTCGACTGGCAGGCGATTTTTTCCGGCGGCGCGCGCTGGTTCCACAGCGGCGGGATTTTCGCGGCGCTTTCCGAGACCACCCCGGAGGTGATCCTGGAGGGAATGCAGGCGGCCAAGGCGGCGGGGGCCGTCGTCTCCTTCGATCTGAACTACCGGGCCAAGCTCTGGAACGCGGCTGGCGGCGAATCGCACGCCGTCGCGGTGCTCGATCGGATCCTGCGGCATGTCGATGTGCTCGTCGGCAACGAAGAGGACTTGCAGAAAGGGCTGGGGATACCGGGGCCGGAAGTGGCCGCGAAATCCAGGCTCGATCCGAGCGCCTTCTTCGGCATGATCGATAGGGTCATCGAGAAGCATCCCCAGATCAGGATCGTGGCGACGACGCTGCGCGAAGTGCATTCGACCAACCGTCATAGCTGGAGCGCGGTGGCCTGGGTCAACGGCCAGACCTGCGTCGCGCCGACGGCGGAACTGGATGTGTACGACCGGATCGGCGGCGGCGACGGGTTTGCCTCCGGGTTCTTCTACGGCCTGCTCACGGGGGAAAAACCGGAAGACGCGCTGAAATTGGGCTGGGCGCACGGCGCGTTGCTGACGTCCTTTCCCGGCGACGTGACGATGGCCGCCCTGCCCGAAGTACGCGCCTTCGCCCAGGGCGGATCGGCGCGCGTTCAGCGCTGATCGCGGCGGCGCCGGAGGATCGTCGGCGCGAGAGGCGCCGATCCTCGGGTTTACGCTCCCGCGGATCGGGCGCGCCCTTATTCCGGGCAGAAGGTATTCCACGGGCTTGGATCGAATCCGATCCAAGCCGGGAGTCAGGCGCATGAGTCGCACCGTTCACCGTCTTTCCTTCAAGCGCCCGCAAGCGGCCCGCCCGATCCTCATCTTCCGCATCTCCTGTGACGGCACTGTCCGTCTCATTCGCCACCTCCTCCGGATGGCTATGAGACCGGACGGATCGTGCGCCACCGAACCGGACAAACCGAAAGCTCGCGACACGGTGGGGAAAAACTATTGACACGCCGATTATTCGAACATAGCCTGTCGCGGGCATCCATTTTCTGTGCTTGGATTATACTGGCCGGCGTAGGTGGAACTCATTTCAATAATCCATAGGAGGAGAAAAAGTAAATGAAAAAACTGACGACTGTTTTCTGTGCCTGCTTCTGTCTGGCATCCGGCGTGGCGTTCGCCCAGGGCAGCGGTAAATCCGGCGTGAAGTTTCCCACGAAACCCATCACCCTGATCTGCCCCTGGACCGCCGGCGGCGGCACCGATACGGTGCTCCGCGCGCTTGGCGCGTCTCTGGAGAAACAGCTGGGCGTCACGGTCAACGTTGAAAACCGGACCGGCGGCGGCGGTACCATCGGCCATATGGCGATAAAGAACGC
>JAITAJ010000070.1 GCA_031284185.1 Accumulibacter sp.
GCGATCCGCTTGAGTCGGAGAGACTTCTGGACGCGCATCTCGACTAGGGCGTGTTCACGCTACCGCAGCGCATCGACGATCGAGGCGAAGGGAATGAAGGCCCGGAATATCAAGTCGAGCTTCTCGAAACGGGAGAAGATTCGGTGGAATAGACGCTCGACTTCGTTGCGGCGGCGGTACATGCACGGTCGTATTCCCGGGTCGTGATCCGGTTTCGTTTCGGGGGCACGACAGGAAGATATCCGGGATCGAGCGCCAGTCGCCGGGTTTCGTCTCTTTCGCAGGCACGAGCCATCAACCGATGAACAGGGCGAGTCACCGCCCCGATCTGGCACAATCGCTTGCGGCCTTGCGGCGCGTCATGGGCCTGCCCGGGCGAGAGCGAAAACGCCATGACCGTTCGGTCATACTTGAAGATTCGACAGGCTGACGTTTCCACGCTGGCGCGGCAGACAGTCCTCGATCCGGGGATATTGCGCTTCGGTGATTTCCATTTCCCAAACATGACAGGTTCTTGAAAATTGGCGTGAACACGCGCTGAATTGAACTGCTCTGACTGGAAGGGCGCATCGCCAGCACGTTGCTCACGCCATATCCGCCGGACATTCCGCTGCCGATTCCGGGCGAGCGCTTCGACGCGGCGACCGGGCGCCACCTCGGATTCGCTCGTCATTTCAACGGGCAGTTTCCGGGCCTTGAAACCGACATTCACGGCCTGGTAAGGAAAACCGAGAACGGCAAGGCTCGCTATTACGTGGATTGCGTGCGCTGATAGATGGCGAAGGCATACGCCAGCCCGGCTTCCTCGAAGGTTCGGCTGCGCGCAACTTCGCTCCATTCGTCCGCGTGAATTTCGGGGAAAAGGACGTCGCCGGGAAATTCCGCCGCGATTTCCGTGAGATAGAGCCGCCCGGCCAGCGGGAGCGCCTGGTGATACAGCTCAGCGCCTCCGATGATGAATATCTCATCGCCGTTCCCGGCCTTTTCGACGGCTTCGGCCAGCGAACCGGCCAGCACGGCGCCGGACACGGAACAGGCCGGGTTCCGGCTGACCACCACGTTCAGGCGACCGGGCAGCGGGCGGAATTTCTCCGGCAGCGATTCCCAGGTCCGGCGCCCCATGATCACCGGCTTGCCGCGCGTCGTCTCACGAAAATGGCGCATGTCGCCCGGCAGACGCCAGGGCAGACGATCGTCCCGACCGATGACCCGGTTGCGGGCGACGGCGGCGATCAGTGAAACGACGGGGGCCTCGCGCTGCGAATCCATCCGCTTTCCGTTCCCGGTCGTCCGTTTTCCAAACATCAGACCGCCACCGGCGCGGCGATGTGCGGATGGGGATCATAGCCTTCCAGCGTGAAGTCCTCGAAACGGAAGGCGAAGATGTCCCTGACCTCCGGGTTGATGCGCATCGTCGGCAAGGGGCGCGGCTCGCGCGCGAGTTGCAGCCGCGCCTGGTCGAGGTGGTTGCGGTACAGATGCGCGTCGCCGAAGGTGTGTATGAAATCGCCGGCGCGGTAACCGCAGACCTGCGAGAGCATCAGCGTGAGCAGGGCGTAGGAAGCGATGTTGAACGGCACGCCGAGGAAAATGTCCGCGCTGCGCTGGTAGAGTTGGCACGACAGCCGGCCGTCCGCGACATGGAACTGAAACAGCGCGTGACACGGCGGCAGCGCCATGCGGCCGACATCGGCGGGATTCCAGGCGGTGACGATGTGGCGACGGGAATCCGGGTTCTTCCGCAGGCCGTCGACGAGCGCGCCGATCTGGTCGATCTCGCGGCCATCGGGCGCTTGCCAGTGCCGCCACTGGCGACCGTAAACCGGGCCAAGCTCGCCGTCGGCGTCGGCCCACTCGTCCCAGATGCGCACGCCGTTGTCCTTGAGGTAGCGGATGTTGCTGTCGCCTCGCAGGAACCACAGCAATTCGAAAATGATCGAGCGCAGGTGCAGCTTCTTGGTGGTGAGCAGCGGGAAACCGGCGTCGAGGTCGAAGCGCATCTGCCAGCCGAACACCGAACGGGTCCCGATGCCGGTACGATCGGACTTGGCGGCGCCATGTTCGAGAACGTGACGCATCAGATCGAGGTAAGGTTTCATCCTGAAAAGACGATCAAGCGCGAGGAATGCGGAGAAACCGGCGAGAGCCTTTCATCCGCCTGGTTTTCTCCGTGCCCCCGGCACTCCTCGCGGCGCCGGTTTCCACTACCTTTGCCGACGGGATCCCGATCATCGATAAAGCTCTTCGGGTCTGACGACGCGGAAGCCGGCGCCGGTGATGATTTTTTCCACGTTCAGCGAGCTGTCGATGCGCAGCACGTCGATGGCCTTGCCTCCCTCGACCGTGAAGCAATAGGCATATTCGACATTGATGTCCGCGGCGTCGAAAGTTTCCAGCAGACTGGCCAGACCACCGGCCTTGTCGGGCACCTCGATGGCAAAGACCTTGGTCAACGAGGCCCGGAATCCGGCGGCGCCCAGAACCTCGCAGGCTCTGGCCGGCGTGTCGGCGATGATGCGGGCCACGCCGTAATTGGCGGTATCGGCCACGGTCAGGGCATGCATGGAAATGCCGGCGTCGCCGATGGCGCGGCAGAGCGCGGCCAGACGGCCTTTTTTGTTTTCCAGGAAGACGACGATTTGATCGATCATTTCAGTTGCCTTTCTCGCGCAGGTCGATGACGCGGCGGGCCTTGCCTTCGCTGCGTTCGATGGACTTGGGTTCGGAAACCTGCACGTCGACACTGACTTGCAGATTGCTCTTTAGCTCGCCATTGATGCGCTGACGCAGATTCTCGATCTTGCGAATCTCGTCGAAGTCGAATTCCGGCACGGTTTCCACCTTCAGGGTCACGTAATCCAGCGGCCCCTTGCTCGTCAGGATGATCTGGTAATGCGAGGCGACTTCCGGGAAGTTGGCCAGCACTTCCTGGAACTGGCTCGGGAAGACGTTAACCCCGCGAATGATCAGCATGTCGTCGGTACGGCCGGTGATGCGATCCATGCGGCGCAAGGTGCGGCCGCACGCGCATTCGCCGGGGAGGATGCGCGAGATGTCGCGCGTGCGGTAGCGGATCAGCGGCGAGCATTCCTTGGACAGCGTGGAGAACACCACCTCGCCCCACTGGCCGTCCGGCACGGCTTGCAACGTCTTCGGGTCGACGATCTCGATGATGAAATGGTCTTCCGCGACGTGCAGGCCGGTCTGGTAGCGGCACTCGCAGGAGACGCCCGGCCCCATGACCTCGGAAAGACCGTAGATGTCGACCATCTTTACGCCGAGCTTGTTCTCGATGTCCCGACGCATACCCTCGGAGCAAGGTTCGGCGCCGAGGATGGCGCCGGCGACCTTGAAATCGTTGGCCGGATCGTAACCCATCTCGATGGCCGTATCGGCGATCAACAGGGCATAGGAGGGCGTGCAGGCCAGGATGTCCACGCCGAAGTCCTTCATCATCTGCACTTGGCGCCTGGTGTTGCCGCTACTCATCGGCAGGATGGTGGCGCGCATACGGATGCCGCCCTCGTGCGCGCCGAGACCGCCGGTGAACAGACCGTAGCCGTAGGACACCTGGAGAATCGAGGCGGCGCCGCCGCCCACCTGGGCGATGGCCCGAGCGAAGGTATCGCCCCACACGTCGATGTCGTTCTGCGTATAGCCGCAGACCGTGGCGTTGCCCGTGGTGCCGGAGGAAGCATGAAGACGCTGGACGCGGGCGTCATCGGCCGGGATGGCGAACAGATTGAAGGGATAGGCATCACGCATATCCTGCTTGGTGGTGAAGGGCAGCCTCGCGAGGTCGTCGAGGGATATTACGTCCTCGGGGCGGATGCCCAGTTGGTCGAAACGCTGCTTGTAGAAAGGGATGCTCTCGTAGCAGAGTTCGACGGTTTTTTTCAGACGCTCCAGTTGCAGCGCCCTGAGCGCTTCCGGGTCCATTTTTTCGATCTCGGGCTGGAAGTAACGCTCCGGCCCGGCCACCCTGCCTGCTGAATTAGCCACTCTTTTCCTCGCTTTTCATGTTTTACCGCCCTGATCTCCGGCCTGTTCCGGACGACCTCTCACTCGTCATTGTACCCGTTTGCCCATGCCGTACCGAACACTTCGTTCGACTGTTGCGTGACGCGCACGAAGGTCGTGCGCTTGGAGAGTTCCTTCAGTTTCCTCGCGCCGACGTAGGTACATGCCGAGCGCACACCGCCGAGGATTTCCCGCAAGGTGTCTTCGACCGGGCCGCGGCAGTCGAGCAGGACTTCCCGGCCTTCCGAGGCGCGATAACCGGCGACGCCGCCGGCGTATCTGTCCATCGCCTGACGCGAACTCATGCCGTAGAAGCGCATTTTGCGCCGGCCACCGATTTCGACGATCTCCGAATCGCACTCGTCATGACCGGCGAGCATCCCGCCGAGCATCACGAAGTCGGCGCCGGCGCCGAACGCCTTGGCCAGATCGCCCGGCGAGGTGCAGCCGCCGTCGGCGCAGATCAGTCCGCGCAGACCGTGCGCGGCGTCGGCGCATTCGATGATGGCCGAGAGCTGCGGATAACCGACGCCGGCCACCTTGCGCGTGGTGCATACCGAGCCGGGGCCGATGCCGACCTTGACGATGTCTACGCCGTCGAGAATCAGTTCCTCGGTCATTTCCCCCGTGACCACGTTGCCGGCCATCAGGGTGATCGACGGGAATCCGGTCCGTATCTTGTGGATGAAGCGGATGAAAGCCTTGGTATAGCCGTTGGCCACGTCGACGCAGACGTTCCCGATCATGCCGCCGGTCTTTTCCATGACGCGGCGGAATTTCTCGAAATCGGGCGCGGTGATGCCCATCGAATAAAAGGTGGCGCCGCCCGCCGGCGGCGCGGCGAAGAAATCGAGCAGTTCGGCTTCGCCGTAGTGCTTGTGCAGCGCGACGGACAGTTCATGCCGCGCCAGCGCGCGCGCCATCCCGAAAGTTCCGGTGGTGTCCATGTTGGCGGCGATGATCGGGATGCCGTGATAGTTTTTCCGCGAGTGCGGAAAAACGTAGTCGCGGGAAATGTCGACTTCCGAGCGCGAGGTCAGCGTCGAGCGCTTGGGGCGGATGAGAACGTCCTTGAAGTCGAGCTTGATGTCCTGTTCGATGCGCATGGCGCGTTCCTTTCGGCAGCGAATATCCAAAGCGCCGTGTCCGGGAGACGCGGCGCGCCGGGTCGAGATAGAGTTTGTCGAGCTTTACACAGAAGAATTCGCGGAAATAAGTATTTGCCGAGGCCGATCGACACCATTTCCAGCATTTCGGCGCGTTCTTGTGGCGCGCGCGGAAAATCCGCTCAACGCGAGGCAGCACGCCAAACCGGACTTCCTCACGCTTTGCGCCAGCATTCCCATACCTGTACCATAGCGCTTCAAGATGAATCTAATCAATGAGATGAAGTAGTTTATTTTGTGTCATACATTTTTTGTATCATACATTTTCTGGAGGCAGAGTATACACCTGTCAATGTGTATGCTGAATGCCAGCCCGCATGGGAGAGGAGAGGCCACGATTGTTTCGACCACCAATCCTCGCTCTTGCCCTGGAGCGGATCAGCGAAACGAGGCGCATCATTCCCAAAAAAGGGAGAGAAGGAAAAAGAGAATTCGGCGCCGTTATCGCTCGATCTGAGGAAAAGTATCCTTGCGGCCAAGGAAGGCGGGGCGCAAGCCGAGGCTGGATGAAGAGACGCCGCAAAAGATTGCGGCGCGGATCGAAGGGCCGCCGAACGTGAGCTTGCGGGAGATCATCGAAGGATTCTCGCCAGTTGCGTTCAAGGACAGCAGTCAGACTTTCAAGCAGCTGAAAGAAGTTTTCGGCATTTATGTCTCTACCTGCTACAAATGCCGGGAAAAAAAGAGGATGACAGGTTTTTACGCATCCGAGAATGAAAAACGGGCCAGAAGGCGGAAGGCTGATCCCGAAGAATTCAAATCGGCCGTCAAGGAAAAACCAGACGCTTATCTGCGGAAATTTACCGAAAAGTCTGGCTGTTCGGCTGCTGCCGCGCACAAATGTTTACGGCAGCTTGATGTGACGCATAAAAAAGGCAGTTGCATACTCGGAAAGACTCGAAGAAGACAGGGCGGAATATCCCGGGAAAGCAAATAAAATTCCGCTCGGTGAGCGTATTTACGTCGACGAAAGTGGAGTAAAGCGCCGTCTCGTCCGGGAATACGGCAGGGCTGTCCGCGGCGTAAGAATCGAAGACATAAAACGCGGAAAAAAATTCCAGAGAACCAAGGTAATTGCCGCCCAATATTCGCCTCAAAACGGCAAAATCAGAATCATCGCGCCGCTTTTCCACACGCAAAGTGCGACAGGGGAACTTTTTGAATCATGGCTCAAAACGAAGCTGATCGGATATATACCAAAGGGTATGACAATAATCATGGACGAGGCTTCATCCTTGAAACCAACTGTTTTTAAGTTAGGGCGTGTTCACGCCAATTTTCAAGAATCTGTCATGTTTGGGGAATGGAAATCACCGAAGCGCAATATCACCAGATCGAGGACTGTCTGCCGCGCCAGCGTGGAAACGTCAGCCTGTCGAATCTTCAAGTCCTGAATGCGATCCTGTATGTGAGCGAGCACGGCTGCGAATGGCGCGGGCTACCAGAGCGGTTTGAGCGCTGGCACACGATCTACACGCGAGTGAGCCGCTGGTCCAGGGCAGGCGTGCTGGAGCGGATTTTTGAGCAGCTGCAGCGCGCTCAAATCATCCGGCTCAAAATCGAGGCCGTCTCGCTGGACAGTACCTCGGTCAAAGTGCATCCCGACGGGAGCGGGGCGCTAGAGCGGTTTTGTTTTATTCATATACGTTTTATGCTATTTTTTCCTGATGCTGAGACATGAGAGGGAGAAATGCGAGCGTATTCACAGGATTTGCGGGAACGGGTATTGAAAGCGCTGGAGCGAGGGGAAGGGCCGACGGGGATTGCGCGGCGATTCGAGGTGAGCCGGATGTGGGTTTATCAGGTACGCCGTCGGTGGGAGCGAGAGGGGAACAGGGAAAGTCTGCGACAAGGGGGGTATCGGGTTTCCTGTATTGCCCATCTGGAAGAGACGATCCGGGGCTGGATCACGGCGGAAGTGGATTTGACCCTGGCGGAGCTGATCGAGCGGCTGAAGGGTGTGGGGATCAGGCTCAAGGTTCCGGCGCTCTGGCAACAGTTGAACAAGTGGGGGTTGAGGTATAAAAAAAACGCTGCGCGCCGGCGAGCAAGGGCGCGAAGACGTGCGACAGGCGCGGGAAGCCTGGATTCAGGCGCAGCCGCTGCTGGACACAAAGTCGTTGAAATTCATTGATGAGACAGGAATGACGGCCCAGATGACGCGCCGTTATGGGCGATCGTCCAAAGGGAAGCGCTGTGTGGCCTCGGCACCCCAAGGACATCGCCAGACGACTACATTCATTGCCGCGCTCGGCTGTGAAGCCATTTCGGCGCCCTTGGTCATGGACGGGGCGATGGATGGGCGAACATTCAAAGCCTACGTGGAACAGTTCCTGTGCCCAACTCTGCGTCCCGGCGACCTCATCGTCGCCGATAATCTCTCCTGCCACAAGGTCGCCGGCGTCAAGGAAGCCATTCAGGCCGTCGGCGCTTCTCTGCTCTATCTGCCTCCTTATTCCCCTGATCTCAACCCCATCGAGAAAGTGTTCTCGAAACTCAAGACCCTCCTGCGCGGCCTCGCTCCTCGTACAAAAAACTCTCTCTGGACAAACGTCGGATCACTCCTCGACTCCTTCTCCTCACAAGAATGCAAAAATTACTTCACCTCCTGTGG
>JAITAJ010000109.1 GCA_031284185.1 Accumulibacter sp.
CCGCCGGTAACTGGAGTGTCCGCTGTCTTCTGAACCCCAAAACCTATCCAAGTCCCCGATGGCCAATATCCTTGCGGTACTGCATTCCTTTCCAGGAAATCCGGGCGGCGGCGGCGTAGGCGTTTTTTTGCGCCAGGCGGATGTTTTCGCCCAGGGCGGTGACGCAGAGCACGCGCCCGCCCGCCGTGACGATCCTGCCGTTTTTCTCCGTCGTGCCCGCGTGGAAGATATGCGTGTCCGCGTCGAAACGATTGCCGTCGGGCAGGCCGGAGATCACGTTTCCTTTTCTGGGCGTGTTGGGATAATGCGCGGCGGCCAGCACCACGCCCAGCGCCACGCGTCGATCCCACGCGGTATCCGCCTGATCCAGACGCCCGTCGATCGCGTGTTCGATGAGTTTCGTGAGATCGGATTTCAGCCGCATCAGGATGGGCTGCGCCTCCGGGTCGCCCATGCGGCAGTTGAATTCCAGCGTCCTGACGCCGCCATCCTTGCCGATCATCAGGCCGGCGTAGAGAAAGCCGGTGTAGGGGATGCCGTCCTTTTCCATGCCCTTGACCGTGGGCAGGATGATTTCGCGCATGACCTTCGCGTGGATTTCGGGCGTGACGACCGGCGCGGGCGAATAGGCGCCCATGCCGCCGGTATTGGGGCCGGTGTCGCCGTCGCCGATGCGCTTGTGATCCTGGCTGGTTGCCAAGGGCAGCGCGTTCTTGCCGTCGACCATGACGATGAAGCTGGCTTCCTCGCCTTCCAGGAATTCCTCGATCACCACCCGCGCCCCGGCTTCGCCCAGGCGGTTGCTGGAGAGCATGTCGTCGATGGCGGCGTGGGCTTCTGCCAGTGTCATGGCGACGACGACGCCCTTGCCCGCCGCGAGGCCGTCGGCCTTGACGACGATGGGCGCGCCTTCCCTTTCCACGTATTCATGCGCGGCGGCGGCCTCCGAAAAGGTCTCGAAGCGGGCGGTGGGGATATTGTGTCGCGCCATGAAGCGTTTGGCAAAATCCTTGGAAGATTCGAGTTGGGCGGCGGCCTTTGTCGGCCCGAAGATGCGCAGTCCCCGCGCGCGGAAGATGTCCACGATACCCGCTGCCAACGGCGCTTCTGGACCAACGACAGTCAGAAGGATGTTGTTTTGTTCGGCAAAATCCGCCAGCGCCACCGGGTCGGTAATGGACAGATTTTCCAGTTCGTGTTCGCGGGACGTGCCCGCATTGCCAGGAGCGACATAGACTTTTTGCAAGCCGGGCGTTTGCGCCAGCCGCCATGCCAGAGCGTGTTCACGCCCGCCGGAGCCGATAACGAGGAGTTTCATGATTTTCTTTTCCGCTGTTTGGGTAAAGGGGTTACGGGTTCAAGGATACGAATAATCCTGCGGCCAAGTTCCGCATCGTCAATGTCGAGAACATAGTGTGGTCTGGCGCCCGGATAGGGTGTGCCGGTTGCTGCGTCTTTCATCTCTGCCGCCACGTCATCCAGTTTTTTGATGAATACCGTGTTATCACAGATGAGCAATATAGGTTTGTCATTGATATACACCATGTATTCGCCGAACATTTTCTTGTGGCGAATGGCTCCCGTACCGGAAATTTGCTCGCAGACATATTCAACGAAGTCGGGGGAACTGGGCATGGCGCTCGGGTTCAGTGCCGGAAATGCCGCGCGCCGGTAAAAACCATCGCCAGACCGTGTTCGTCGGCGGCGGCGATGACTTCTTCATCGCGCAGGGAACCGCCGGGCTTGATGACGGCGGTCGCGCCCGCCTCGGCGAGCACGTCCACGCCGTCGCGGAAGGGAAAGAAAGCGTCCGACGCCACCACCGCGCCTGCCAGCGACAAACCGGCGTTCTGCGCCTTGACGCTGGCGATGCGGGTGGAATCGACGCGGCTCATCTGCCCCGCGCCCACGCCCAGGGTCATGCCGTTTGCGCAAAAGACGATGGCGTTCGATTTCACGAACTTGGCGACGCGATACGCAAACATCAGGTCTTCGATTTGCGCGGGTGTCGGCGCTTTTTGCGTGACCACTTTCAGGTCTTCCGGCTTGACGTTGAAACTGTCCGGCGTCTGCGCCAGCAGACCGCCGCCGACGCGCTTCAATTCCAGTGTATGGTAACCATGCGCTAGCGGTACTGCCAGTACACGCAGGTTTTGTTTGGCGGCGAGTAACGTCCTGGCGGCGGTGGTGAAGGCAGGGGCGATCAGCACTTCGACAAAGTGTTTGCGCTCGCTCATGGCATTCACAATATCCTCGCCTACCTCGCCGTTAAACGCGATGATGCCGCCGAAAGCAGAGGTAGAATCGGTCTTGAACGCCTTTTCGTAGGCTTGCAGCAAATTGCCGCCGATGGCGACGCCGCAGGGATTGGCGTGCTTGACGATGACGCAGGTCGGTTCCGGGAAAGTCTTGACGCACTCCCACGCCGCATCGGAATCGGCAATGTTGTTGTAGGAAAGTTCCTTGCCCTGTAACTGCTGGTAGGCAGCGATACTGCCGGCGACGGGCTGCGGCTCGCGGTAGAAGGCAGCCTGCTGATGCGGGTTTTCGCCATAACGCAGGGTTTCTGCCCGGTCGAAAACCAGTTGCAGGCATTCGGGGAAAATGCCGGGGACGGGCGCAGGGCTTTCCAGCGCGGTTTCCACACCTTCCGGCTGACCGGTCAGCCAGTTGGCAATCATGCTGTCGTAACGGGCGGTGTGGGCGAAAGCTTTTTTGGAGAGTTCGAAGCGGGTCGCCAGTTTTAATGCGCCGCCGTTTTCCTGCATTTCCTTGAGCAGCGGCGCATAGTCCGCCGGGTCGGTGACAATCGCCACGCCCGCGTAATTCTTGGCGGAAGAACGTACCATCGTCGGGCCGCCGATGTCGATGTTTTCAATGGCATCTGCCAGCGTCACACCGGGTTTTGCCACGGTTTCCTTGAAGGGATAGAGGTTTACACACACCAAATCAATCGTGGGAATGTTGTGCATTTGCAAGGTCGCCAGATGTTCCGGCAAATCGCGACGCGCCAGAATGCCGCCATGCACCTTGGGGTGCAGGGTCTTCACCCGCCCATCGAGCATTTCGGGGAAGCCGGTGTAGTCGCCGATTTCGGTGACGGCCAGCCCCGCGTCTCGCAAGAGGCGGGCGGTGCCGCCGGTAGAGAGTAGTTTGACGCCCTGGGTGGCGAGACCTTGAGCAAACTCCAGAACGCCTTTTTTGTCAGAGACGGAAATCAATGCTTGCTGGATTTTCATGATGATCATCCGATCAGTTGAAATTCAATGAGTTTTTTCCTGAGCGTATTGCGGTTGATGCCGAGCATTTCCGCCGCCAGCGTCTGGTTGCCGTCGGCTGCCTTCAGCACGGTTTCCAGCATGGGGCGCTCGACGCATTTGCGCACCATCTCGAAAATGTCATTTGGTTTTTCGCCGTCAAGATCGCGGAAATACTTTTCCAGCGCGCTGGCAACACAGGCGGACAGGTCCGTATGATTGCAGATGAACCCCTCCTTTTTATCTTGATCCAGATTCATACAGCGTGTGCCTCTTTGTCTTCAACAAATGCCGAATGCGCGGCCAGGCGGCCAAAAAAATCGTCCACCGTCCGCTGTTGCGCCGCGACGGAGGTCAATGTGTTCATGTGCTTGCGAAAAGCCGCCGATCCCGCCAGCCCGCGCGTATACCAGGCGATGTGCTTGCGCGCGAT
>JAITAJ010000116.1 GCA_031284185.1 Accumulibacter sp.
CCGATCCGGGACTGGGTCAGGCTGGCGGTCGCCCGCGCGCGCGCGACGGGCGCCCCGGCCGTCTTCTGGCTCGACGGGAAGCGCGCGCATGACGCCAACGTGATCGCCAAGGTCGAAAAGTATCTCGGAGATCACGATACCAGCGGCCTGGAAATCAGGATCCTCCCGCCCGTCGACGCGCTCAGGTACTCCGTCGAGCGCATCCGTCAGGGCAAGGACACCATTTCGGTCACCGGCAACGTGCTGCGCGATTACCTGACCGATCTCTTCCCCATACTTGAACTCGGAACCAGCGCCAAGATGCTGTCGATCGTCCCGCTCTTGGCTGGCGGCGGTCTGTTTGAGACCGGCGCGGGCGGCTCGGCGCCGAAGCACGTGCAGCAGTTTCTCACGGAAGGTTACCTGCGCTGGGATTCGCTGGGCGAATTTTCCGCCCTCGGCGCGTCGCTGGAGCACCTCGCGGTCAATTTCAAGAATCCCAAGGCGCAGGTGTTGGCCGACGCCCTGGACGCGGCCATTGCCAAGTTTCTCGACAACAACAAATCGCCGGCACGCAAGGTGGGCGAGATCGACAATCGCGGCAGCCATTTCTATCTCGCGCTCTATTGGGCCGAGGCGCTGGCCGCCCAGAACGGGGACGGGGAACTCAAGGCGCGTTTTGCCAAGACGGCCAAGGCCCTGCGGGAAAACGAGGCCGGAATCAACGCGGAACTGATCGGCGCGCAAGGCAAACCGGTGGACATCGGCGGCTACTATCTCCCGGATCCCGACAAGGCTTCCCGGGCCATGCGCCCGAGCGCCACCTTCAACGCCATCATCGACGCGCTTTAGTCCTCATCGGCAAGGGAACGACGCCATGCCGAGCCGTTGGCCCGTTCCAGCCCCTCACCCGACGCCGATGGGACCGGCGCCGGGCGAAGGGCCGGAACGGGAATCGGGCCTTCGGGCCGCTCGTTCAGGGGCGCGCGCCTGAACTTCGTGTTTCGTGCAATCGGGAGAAACTATGGAAATCATCAAAAAGGGAGTGGCGGGAACCATGCAGTCGAGTGACCTCATGGTATTCGTCGAGCCGGCCGACACCTTGAGGCTGGAAATCGAGTCGACCGTCATCAAGCAATTCGGTCATCTGATCAGGGCCAAGGCCGACGAGGTACTGGCGAAGAACGGCGTGACCGCCGGCTTCATCCGCCTCACGGATCGCGGCGCCCTGGATTATGCCATCGAGGCGCGTATCGAAACCGCCTTGCAGCGCGCCAGCGCGGCGTGAATGGGAAATTTCAAATTTGGAGGAGTGGTGATATGGCAGATTCTCAACTGCGCCGGACCTTGCTCTTCGTTCCGGGCAACATGCCGTCCATGCTGCAAAACGTTCCGCTGTTCAAATGCGATTCGGTCATCATCGACCTGGAGGATGCCGTCAATCACGCCGAAAAGGATGCCGCGCGCAATCTGGTCCGTCGCTTCCTGGAGAACTGGAAGGATCGGAACAAGGAAGTGCTGGTGCGGATCAATCCGCTCTATACGAAGTGGGGGCGCGATGACCTGAAGGCGATTCTCCCCGAGAGGCCGGACGCCATCCGCTTCCCGATGTGCGAAACGCCCGAGCTGGCCCTGGAGCTGGATGCCGAGCTGGCCGCGTATGAGCGCGCGAATGGTCTGGAAGTGGGTCATTTCGGCATCCTACCGTCGATCGAAACCGTAAAGAGTGTGCTCAACGCCTATGCCATTGCGACGTCCACGAAGCGTATCTTCGGTCTCGCGTTCGGCGCCGAGGACTATACCGCCAGCATGGGCGTTGCCCGGACGAATTCCGGTGAAGACCTGATTCATCCGCGGATGATGATCGTCATGGCGGCCAAGGCGGCCGGCATTCAGGCCATCGATTCGGTCTTCTCCGACGTCAACGACATGGAAGCGCTGAAGAAGGAAACCGAACTCGTGAAGAGGATCGGCTATACCGGAAAATGCCTGGTCAATCCGCGCCAGATCGACGTCATTCACGAGGCGTTCGCGCCGAAACGGGAAGAAATCGATTACGCCCTGGAAGTGGTCGAAGCGATCAAACAGGCGCGGCAAATGGGAACCGGCGTCATTTCGCTCAAGGGCAAGATGGTCGACGCGCCGATCGTCAAGCGCGCCGTCAATACCTTGCGCGTCGCCTTTGCGCAGGGTCTGGTCGCCACCCCGATCGATGAGGAGATTCTCAATGGCTAAGAACAGTCTGGGACGCGAAATCCCCGAAACCTTCAATGGAAAGCGCTACATGCCTTACAAGGACCCGCACGCCATCGTGCCGGAGACTTTCCATTTCCAGCGCGCCTCGCGTATGCTCAAGCGCAACTACAGCGGCGCCAGCAAGGTCGTCGGCGGTCTGCGGGAAGCCATCATCGCTTCCGGCCTGAAAGACGGCATGACCATCTCGACGCACCATCATCTGCGCAACGGCGACCGCCTGCTCAACGATCTCGTCAAGGAAATCGACGCGCTGGGAATCCGCGACATCCGGATCGCCGCGAGTTCCGTGCATATCGTTCATGCCGAGCTGATTCCCTACATCAAGAAAGGTGTCATCACGGCGCTCGAATGCGGCGTCAACGGCCCGATCGGCGAGCAGATTTCCAAGGGTGAAATCAAGTGTCCGATCGTCGTGCGTTCCCACGGCGGCCGCGCCCGCTCGGTGATCTCGGGCGAAGTGCCCATCGACGTGGCCTTCCTGGCCGCGCCGTTTTGCGACGAATACGGCAACTTCAACGGTTTCTACGGGCCGTCCGCCTGCGGCAGCCTGGGATACGCGCTGGTCGACGCCCAGTACGCCCGCAAGGTCGTCGCCGTGACCGACAACCTGGTGGCCTTCCCGGCGCTGCCGATCGGCGTTCCGCAAAACATCGTGGACATCGTGGCGACGGTCGATTCGCTGGGCGATCCGAAGAAGATCGTTTCCTCGACGACCAAGCTGACCAAGGACCCGATGGGCCTGCAAATCGCCCAGTATGCCGCGATGGTCATCGATTCGTCGGGCTACCTGAAGAACGGCTTCTCGTTCCAGACGGGAACCGGCGGCATCTCGCTGGCCGTCGCCGGGCACGTCCGCGACATGATGCGCGAGCGCAAGATCAAGGGCAGCTTCGGCTGCGGCGGCATCACCGGCTTCTTCGTCGACATGCTCGAAGAAGGGCTGTTCGAGGGGCTGTTCGACGTGCAGTGTTTCGACTTGAAGGCGGTCGAATCCATCGGACGCAACCGCAAGCACCAGGAAATGTCGGCGGGCCTGTACGCCAACCCGTTCAACATGGGCGCGGTGGTCAACCGCCTGGATTGCGCGATCCTCTCCGCCACCGAGATCGACGTGAATTTCAACGTGAACGTCAATACCGAATCTTCCGGGCTGCTGCTGCACAACACGGGCGGGCACTGTGACGTGGCCAACGGCGCCAAGGTGTCGATCATCGTCTGCCCCTCGATCCGTGGCCGTCTGCCGATGGTGCGCGACGAGGTGACGACGATCACCACGCCGGGAGAGACGGTCGGCGTGCTCGTCACCGAGCGCGGCATCGCGGTCAACGACCATCTGCCGGAACTCAAGGCGGAACTCATCCGCCGCCGCGCGCCGGTCAAGGACATCCGTCAGTTGCACGACGAAATCTACGCGGTGACCGGCGCGCCGAAGGCGGTGGAATTCACCGACGAAGTGGTCGGGCTGATCGAATATCTGGATGGCACCATCATCGATACGGTCAGAACCGTCCGCGCATAATATCCTGGACGCGCGGGACAGCCGTCACGATGCCCTGACCCGCGCCCTGGGCGCGGGGCATCCAGTGATCTTGTTCCTGTCGCTCAACATTCCGGGAAGGGAAAAGACGCCTCCAGGCGCGGAGGCGTTTTTTTCGTGGATGTCCGGCCGTGTCGACGCGGAATTTCCGGGCGCGGCGAGTCTGGCTTCCTCATTCGACGCATTGGGTCCCTACCGCGTCCTCGGGCTGGACGGCGATCCGTCCTCCATCAAGCGGCGGTGTATCGAACTCGAAACCGGGCATCCGTCGTCGCGGCTCATCGATCTGGACGTTTACACGTCCGCCGGCGCGCAGACCGACCGGGCCTCGCTCGGGCTGGCGGCGCGGCCCTGCCTCGTCTGCGACGAACGCGCGGTCGATTGCATCCGCGCTCGGCGCCACGGCTTCGATGAACTCGTCGCCAAGGCTCATGAACTCCTCCTCCCCTTCCGGGCTTGAAAGGCTGGCCGCCGCGCTGGCGGCGGGAGCCATGATGGAACTCAGGCTGACGCCCAAGCCGGGCCTCGTCGACCTGCTGGACAACGGGTCGCATCCCGATCTCTCGTTCCCGGTCATGGAGCGCTCGGTCGGCATCGTGGCCCGCTACCTCGAAGAGATCGTGGCTTCATTACGTGCGGAAGAAGCGTTCGACCGCCAAAAAGAGATCGCCCTTCGGAGCGAACGCCGGCTTTATGCGGAGATCGGAACGAACACGCACAAGGGCTACATTTTCCTCGCCGGCATGTTGTTGATCGCCCGCCATCATGCTGGCGCATCCGGCGAAAGCGCGGTACGCAAATCGCTGTCCGCCATTTCAAGGACCTTTTTCAGCACTGCCGGGGAACGGGATACCCACGGAGAACGGGTCCGGCGGCAGTTTCACGGCGGCGGCATCGTGCGCGAAGCGATCGAGGCGTATCCATCGCTGTTCGATGGTGCCCTGCCGGTTTTCCGCCAGGTGATGGAACAGCGCAAGTGCGTGACCACGGCCTCCTTTGCCATGATGGCTCGTCTGATGCAGACCATCGACGACACCACGACGCTGCATCGCGGCGGCATGGAAGGTCTGGAGCGAGTCCGCCGGGATGGCCGGGCGCTGGAACGGATCATCGCCGAAGGCGGGGACTGCGCTGCTTTCCTTGAGCGGCTCAATCAGGACTACAAACGTCTCAACCTGACCATCGGCGGCGTGGCCGACATGCTGGGCATCGCCTTCGCCTGCCTGATTTTCGGCAGGGAAATCGATCCCGACGCCCGTGATGCGGAAAAGTATCTTCCACTTCTTTCGGCGATCGCGTAACGCCTGGGGATTCCCCCGGCCCGGCAATGGGGCGACCAATGGGGCGGCCAATGGGGCGGAGTGAAACAAATCCTTACAATTCCGGCCAGGTTCAAAAAACCTCGGTGGCGACTTGGGCGCAGAATAGGCCCATCGCGTCGTGGCGCGGATGTTTCCAAGAACGGCGGGCAACGCTGAGAAGCACGGGACGAGGGAGGGAAGGGGCGTGGTGATGAATTCCGGCAAACGAATGATCGGCGGCCTTGCCATTGCCTTTCTTTTCGTGATGTCCGCGCCGGCGGTCGAGGCCGGCCCGTGGAAGTATGCCGCTTCGGAACGCGAAGCGCGCCGGCGGAACGATTTCCAGCCGGGGGAGCGGAGGCCGGACGATGGGCGAGGCCCGCATTACCGGCGGAATGGGGAGCGCGACGCGCGGCCGCGGTCGCATCGTCTCTCGCCGGAGGAGCGTTCCCAATTACGCCGCGACATCCGGGACGCCGGCAGGGAAATCTACCCCGCGCGTCGTTGAGCGCGTGCCAGAGGACGAAAGGCGGAGCCGGACTTCCGAAACGCGCCCGGCGCCGGTTCATATTCTCACCCCTGACGGCGATATACTTCCCCGGCTGCGCAATGGGCGTTTCAGATTCTTCCGTACCTTTTCGGGACGGGTATCCTGGACCGGGGACGCTCGTGTCCGCAGTGAATCGGAGCCGGTTTTACGATGACGATCAATATGGAATCTCTGTGGCAACGCCTCGGTCGCTATGAGAAGCTGATGCGTCTGGACAAGCCGATCGGCATTCTGCTGTTGCTATGGCCGACCCTGTGGGCGCTCTGGCTGTCTTCCTGGGGCACGCCGGACTGGGTCGTGGTGTGGGTCTTCGCGCTGGGGACGGTGCTGATGCGTTCGGCGGGATGCGTGATCAACGACCTGGCCGACCGCAAGTTCGACGCGCACGTCGAACGCACCCGGGACCGTCCCCTGGCCACCGGGGAAGTCTCGGTCAGGGAAGCCCTGTGGCTTTTGCTCGCGTTGATCGCTTGCGCCTTTTGCCTGGTTCTGGCGTTGCGCAACTGGCACGTCGTCGCCCTGTCCGCGTCTGCCGTCCTGCTGGCCGCCGGCTACCCGTTCACCAAGCGTTTTTTCGCCGTACCGCAAGCCTGGCTCGGCCTGGCCTATGGTTCCTGCATTCCGATGGCGTATGCCACGCAGTTCGACACGATTCCGGCGACGGCCTGGGTGCTGCTGCTCGCCAACGTATTCTGGTCGATCGCCTACGATACCGAATACGCCATGGTCGATCGCGCCGACGATCTCCGAATCGGCATCCGAACCTCGGCGATCACCTTTGGCCGCTTCGATGTGGCCGCGGTGATGTGCTGTTATGCCGCGGCTTTCGCGCTGATCGCCTGGGTGGGCCGCCAGATGCATGCGCGCTGGGCCTTCTATGCCGGATTGGGCGTGGCGGCGGCGCTGGCCGGCTATCACTACACCCTGATCCGCAAGCGCGAACCGGCCCGCTGCTTCAAGGCATTTCTGCACAACAACTGGGTTGGCGCGAGCATCTTCGCCGGCATCGTCATCGATTTCCTGATCGCGCGCGGCACGCATTGAGAAGCGACGCCTGTGGAATGTCCGGGTTCTGGAAATGGATCGCCCCGAGTCCGCTGCTTTGCCGGTTCCGGCGCGTCGGCGAAACGGTGAAGCCGGCAAAGTGATGGCGGAAGCGGTGAGATTCGAACTCACGGGTGGTTGCCCATCGCTGGTTTTCAAGACCAGTGCCTTAAACCGCTCAGCCACGCTTCCGGCGAATTTCCGGGCCGGCGCAGGCAGCCGCTCACTCCGGTTTTCCGCGCTCATCCTCGTTTCGGTGGGCGGGATGATAGCACGGCGACGCGCATTTCCCCCCGCGCCTTCTTGCAACTTGCCGGAGGGTTCGGTAGTCTTACGCCTCCGATGGCTTTCTATCCGAGGAGGACTCGATGCAAACGCAATTTCCAATGGCCGGTCAGGCAACACAAGCGCGCGCGCTGGAACAGAACAGGGTATTGCGGAATACCTATCTGCTGCTCGCGTTTTCCATGATCCCGACCGTGGCGGGCGCCGTTCTGGGCGTCAATATGGGGCTCTCGTTCTTCGCGGACAGTCCGATGTTTTCCTTCCTGCTGTTTCTCGGCATTGCCTTCTGCTTCATGTGGGGCATCCAGCGGACGAAGGATTCCGGAATGGGCGTCGTGCTCCTGCTGGGATTCACCTTCTTCATGGGGCTGATGCTCTCCGGCATCCTGCAGGTGGCGCTCGAATTCTCCAACGGCCCGGCGCTGATTGCCACGGCTGGCGCCGGCACGGCTGCGATCTTCTTCACGCTGGCCGGAATCGCCACCGTGACCCGGAAGGATTTCAGCTTCATGAGCAAATTCCTGTTCATCGGGCTGGTGCTGCTCCTGCTTGCCACGCTGGCGAACATTTTCTTCCATATCCCGGCGCTGTCGCTGACGATCTCGGCGGTGGCGGTCCTGCTTTTCTCGGGGTACATCCTCTTCGACATCAGCCGGATCGTGAATGGCGGCGAGACCAACTACATCACGGCGACATTGGCGGTCTATCTGGACGTCTACAATCTTTTCGTGCATCTGCTGAGTCTGCTGATGGCGCTTTCCGGCGAGAGGGACTGACCGGATCGATTCCGGTTCCCGGAGAGGGATGTGACGACGGGCGGCCTTCCTGGCTGCCCGTTTTTTCGTCTTGCGACGCCGGATACGTAGAGGGGGAAGGAGCGTATCCAGCCGATCCATCGGGCGGAACGATGGGCGGATGCCATCCCGCCCGGACGGCATCCGCCCGCGACGGACGGCGCCATTGAACGAAGGGAAACTACTGCAAGGGAAGCTACTGCAATACGCGCGGCATGGCAACGGCATCCGCCGCGCCTGTCTCACCCCTCACCCCCCCCCCCCCGCCATGTCGACCGATACCTCGGTGGAGCGCCGGGCGCAGAGGAGGAACCACACGAACAGCGTGAACGCGGCCACGATACCCGCGGTGAGGCCCACCTCGTATGGCATGCCCAGACCTTCCGGGGCGCACAGGATGTAGCCCGTCGCCACGGCCGTCATGAACACCGCCGGGACGAGCGCGATCCAGTAATTCCTGCCATGCTTGGCCAGATACACGGCGCCCGCCCACAAGGCGACCGTCGCCAGCGTCTGGTTCGACCACGTGAAATAGCGCCAGATGATCTGAAAGTCGATGAAGCACAGCGCGATGCCGATCGCGAACAGCGGCACGGCGAGCTTCAACCGGTTTCTGAACGGCTTCTGATCGTAACCGATCCAGTCCGAGATCGTCAGCCGCGCGCTGCGGAAGGCCGTGTCGCCCGAAGTGATCGGGCAGGCCACCACGCCGAGCACCGCCAGGACGCCGCCGACGACGCCCAACAGGTCGAACGAAACCTTGTTGACCACCACTGCGGGCGCGCCCGCCGCCGCCAGTCCCTCCTGTCCGCCGAAATGCGCCATTGCCGCCGCGGCCCAGATCAGCGCCACCACGCCCTCGGCGATCATCGCCCCGTAGAAGACGCGCCGGCCGTCCCGCTCGGAATGCAGGCAACGCGCGATGATCGGCACCTGCGTGGCGTGGAACCCGGACACCGCGCCGCAGGCGATGGTGATGAAGAGGAGCGGGAAGAGATGGGTGCCCTTCGGATGCAGGTTGGCGAAGCTGAACTCCGGCACCTTGGATATCTCGCCCGAGACGAACAGCATGACGACGATGCCTATCGCCATGATGAGCAATGCCGCGCCGAAGATCGGATAGACGCGCCCGATGATCTTGTCGATCGGCAGCAGCATCGCCAGCAGGTAATAGGCGACGATGACGCCCAGTATCACATAGTAGGTCGTCATGCCGCCGTTCGGTTCGATCATGTTCTTGAGTATCAGCGCCGGGCTGGTCATGAACACCACGC
>JAITAJ010000167.1 GCA_031284185.1 Accumulibacter sp.
TGTCGCGCCGGGGAGGGAACGAAAAACCGGGTGCTCGGGTTTTCTGTCGTCTGTTTCCTGGAACTGTCCCCTGAATCCGAGCGATGGTTTTTCCATCCCCCCGGCGCGACAGCGCCGCAAACTCACCTGTCCTCTGTCTTCTCAAGATTCTGTCCTCTGGAACCTAACTCCCAAAGCCGCTTATAATCGGCCCTTCGCATGGATCGGTACGCTTCCCGGCCATACCGGGGAATGGCCGCGCCGTGTCCTTGCCGCCCAATCGTTGCTGGTCCGTTACCCCACAGGAGAGACAGACTCATGGCTGAATCAACAGAAAACGAAGCTGCCGCCACGGAATTCCGCGCCGAGGTCGACGGCATACTGCTCCATGCCGTCGCCGCCGAACCGATAACCGCGAATACCAAGGAAATCTACAAGGCGCTGGCTTTCGCCGCGCGCCGGCAGTTGGCGAAACGCTGGGTGAACACGCAGGTGGAAGACCGCAAGAAAAGAGCGCGCCGAGTCTATTACATGTCGATGGAATTCCTGATCGGCCGCACGCTCGACAACGCCCTGTCCGCGCTCGAACTGCGCGAAAAAGCCGCCGCCGCTTTCTCGAACGCCGGCGGCCCGAGCCTGACCGACATCATCGAATGCGAACCGGACGCCGGCCTGGGTAACGGCGGCCTGGGCCGCCTGGCGGCCTGCTTCCTGGATTCGATGGCCACGCTGGAACTCCCGTCCTGGGGCTACGGCATGCGCTACGAGTACGGCATGTTCGCCCAGTCGATCATCAACGGCGGACAGGTCGAGCACCCGGATTCCTGGCTGGTCGACGGGACGGTGTGGGAATTTTCGCGCCCGGGCACGATGTTCCCCGTGCGCTTCGGCGGCACCGCCGAACACCACGGCGAATGGGCCGAGTGGAATGCCGCCGAGGCCGTCGAGGCGCGCGCGTTCGATTACGTCATTCCCGGCCACGGCACCGACCGGGTCAGCACGCTGCGCCTGTGGAAGGCCGACGCCCCCGCCCAGATCGACCTCAATGCCTTCAATTCGGGAGACTACGCGCGGGCGGCAGAATTCAAGAACCGGTTCGAGAACATCTCGTGGGTGCTGTACCCGAACGACAGCACGCCCGCCGGACGGGAACTCCGCTTGCGGCAGGAGTATTTTTTCGTCTCCGCCTCGCTGCAGGACATCATTTTCCACCATCTGGAAGAACACAAGCACCTCAACAACCTGGCCGACCAGATCGCCATTCACCTCAACGATACGCATCCGGCCATCGCCGTGGCCGAGCTGATGCGCCTGTTCTGCGACGAGTACGGTATGCTCTGGGAGATGGCGTGGAGCCAGTGCCGGCGCATTTTCTCGTATACCAACCACACGCTGATGCCGGAGGCATTGGAGACCTGGCCGGTCAGCCTGATCCAGCATCTCTTGCCGCGCCACATGCTCATCATCTACCGCATCAACCTGGAGTTTCTGGCCGAGGTGGAGCGGCGCTTCCCGAAGGACATCGACCTGATACGCAGCGTCTCGCTGATCGACGAGGGCGACGGCAATGAGGAGAACAAGCGCGTGCGCATGGCGCATCTGTGCATCGTCGGCAGCCATCGCGTCAATGGCGTCTCGCAACTGCATTCCGATCTGATGGTCAGGACGATCTTCGCCGGCTTCGCCAAACTCTACCCGGAGCGCTTCCACAACAAGACCAATGGCGTCACGCCGCGCCGCTGGCTGGCGCAGGCCAACCCGGACATGGCGGCGCTGCTCGACGAGCGCATCGGCAAGGGCTGGCGCCTCAATCTCGAACGCTTGCAGGAATTGCGCCCCCTGGCCGACGAACCGCTCTTCCGCGCGGATTTCGCCGCGGCCAAGCGCAAGAACAAGCGCCGGCTCGCCGATTACGTCCGGCGGGAAACCGGCGTCATGCTCGACCCGGACAGCCTGTTCGACGTGCAGGTCAAGCGCATCCACGAGTACAAGCGGCAGTTGCTCAACGTCCTGCACGTCATCACCCGCTACAACGCCATCCTGCACGGGCTGGCCGACGACGCCGCGCCGCGCTGCGTGATTTTCGCCGGCAAGGCGGCTTCGTCGTATTACATAGCCAAGCAGATCATCCGCCTGATCAACGACGTCGCCAGTACCATCAACACCGATCCGCGCGTGCGGGATCGCTTGAAAGTCGTGTTCATTCCCAACTACAGCGTGTCGATCGCCGAACTGATCATCCCCGCGGCGGACCTGTCCGAGCAGATTTCCACCGCCGGAACGGAAGCCTCGGGAACCGGCAACATGAAGTTCGCCCTGAACGGCGCCCTGACCATCGGCACGGAAGACGGGGCCAACATCGAGATCCGCGACAACGTGGGTTCCGACAATATCTTCATTTTCGGCAACAACGCCCAGCAAGTGGAGATCATGCGGCGCTCGGGGTACGATCCGCGCGCGATCTACCAGGGTAATCCGCTGCTCAACGAAACGCTGAACAAGATCGACGGCGGGTTCTTCTCGCCGCAGGAACGCCGGCGCTACCACGATCTGTTCAATACGCTGGTCAATTACGGAGACCATTATTTGCTGTTGGCCGATTACACCGATTACGTGGAAACGCAAGACCGGGTCGACGGCGTTTACAAGGTGCCGGCCCAATGGCAGCGCAAGGCCATCCTCAACGTGGCCGGAATGGGAATCTTCTCGTCCGACCGGACGATCCGGGAATATGCCATCGATACCTGGCATCTCGGCGCCTCCTTGAAGAAGGTCTGAGATGTCCGGGAAAAGCGGGAATCCACGCCCCTCCCCGAACGGGGAGGCCGGCATGGCGGCTTCCTTTCTGCGGGCCGGGCGCCCGTGGCCGCTCGGGGCGCGCTGGGATGGCGCGGGCGTGAACTTCGCGCTGTTTTCGGCGCACGCCGAGCGCGTCGAGCTTTGCGTCCGGGAGGACGGCGCCCTGCGAACCTTCCCCCTGCCGAAATGCACGGATCAGGTCTGGCACGGCTACCTGCCTGGCGGCGCGCCCGGTCTGCGCTACGCCTACCGGGTTTACGGGCCGGGCGGGCCGGGCCATCGTTTCGATCCGCGCTGTCTGCTCGTCGATCCGTATGCCAGAGAACTGACCGGCGATTTTTCCTACGAGCAGACGCCGGCGCGGGGATTGTTCGGCCGCGTCGTCGATCCGGCCTTCGACTGGGGAAATGACGCGCCGCCCGGCATTCCTTGGCGGGATTCGGTCTTCTACGAGGCCCACGTGAAGGGCGCGAC
>JAITAJ010000296.1 GCA_031284185.1 Accumulibacter sp.
GCGTCCCTGCGCGGCTTGCTGGGAAACGTCGACCGGGCGCGGCGGAGGCCGGACGGTCGGGATCGCGCGCCGTCCTTCCGCGACCGCATGGCCGAAGGATTGCGCCGGCTCCGGGGCGAAGCGCTGCTGATTCTCAGCGGACAGGATTACACGGCCAGGGAATTCATCGACTATTCCGGCGCTCACGCCGCTTGGGCCGAACTGTTGAAAGCCGGGAACGTGAGCCGGGTGGACGTGCCCGGCGCCGATCACACGTTTTCCACCGCCGCGTGGCGGGTCGAGGTGGAAAACGAGACGCTGCGCTGGCTGGCGCGCGTCGGGAAGGCCGGCGCCTCGGAGCGCGCCCGAACTTGAGTCACGCTGTCCGCCGGGTATTTCCCGTGATCGCCGCTTCGAGTCTGGCGGCGGGCGTTTGTCTTGCCGCGGGGCACCCCCTTTGGCCGCAATTCGCGCTCCCCGCCTTCCTGTGCTTCGCGTGGCTGTCCGCCACGTGGCCGCGGCTGGGGATTCTGGCCTTGCCGGCGCTGCTTCCCGTCCTCGACTTCGCGCCGTGGACCGGCTGGCTGATGGTCGAGGAGTTCGACTTGCTGGTGCTCGCCACCTTGGCCGGCGGCTATTTCAGAATCTGGCTGGACGGTTCCGATCCGCGCCATGCCGGAAGCGCGCGCTGGCTGGTGATCGCCATCGTCTGTCTGATCGGGTGGGGGGTGGGCGGCGCGTCGATGCGGGACATCGGCGCTTTCGCCGGATACGCCACGCCAACGAATGCCTTGCGCGTCGGAAAAGGTCTGCTGTGGCCGGCGCTTCTGCTGCCCTTGCTGGCCGCTTCCCGCGATGCCTTCCCGCCCCCGGAAACGCTGGCGAGATTCTTTTGGGCATCGCTGCTGGGAAGCGTCTGGGTGGTCTTGGCAATCGTGTGGGAACGCGCCTTTTTTCCGGGCTTGCTGGACATTCGCGCCCCTTACCGGACCGTCGGGCCGTTTTGGGAAATGAATCACGGCGGGGCGGCGCTCGACGTTTACCTCGTGCTGATCGCGCCGCTGCTGGCCTGGGCCTGGAGGCGGCCCCTGCCGTCAGGCGGACGTCCCTTCCTCGGCCTGTTCATTCTGGCGTTCGTCTACGCCTGCCTCACGACCTTCTCGCGCGGCGTCGCGTTCGCGGCAAGCGGCGCCGTGATCCTGCATGGGCTGCTGCATGCGTGGCAGGCGCGAGGGCGCGTCTCCGCGGAGACGCGGGTACGGCCCGTCAGTTTGCTGATCATCGCCCTGGTCGGCATCGAAATCTTCCTGGTCTTCGGGACGGATTCCTTCATGAATGGCCGCTTGCGGCAGACGAGACGCGATTTCGGCGGCAGGCTGGCGCATTGGGAGCGGGCATTGGGCGCCCTGAAATCACCCGCGGATCGACTCTTCGGCGTCGGATTGGGGAGATTTCCGTCGCATCGGGTCCAGCGGGAACTGGCGGTGCCGCTGCCGGGTGGATTCGAGGTGACGGAGTTTGCCGATGGCGCGCGCGGAGCGAGATTGTCCGGTCCCGATGCCTCGCTGAACGGCGCCTCGCCGGGCCGATTCTTTGCCGTTTCGCAGCGGATCGAGCTCGTTCGCGGCGCGCCGTATCGATTTTTCATGAAGGCGCGCAGCAATCGGAGCGGTCGGATGCAACTGTGGATCTGTGCCTCCCATTTGCTTTATCCGTCGCATTGCGGCACGAGGATACTGAGCTTCGGGAGCGCCGGATGGCAGGAACGGGGAGCGCTGCTTTCCGGACCGGCGCCCCGCCTCGAACCTTCATGGCGCGCGAGGGGCCACGTCGTTTTTCTGGCATCCGTGTTGACGCCGGGCGCCGTGCTCGAAATTTCCGAGATGCGGCTCGAAGCGGGTGGCGATGATCTGCTGTCCAATTCCCGGTTCGACGGGGCCAGGCGTTGGTTTCCCCAGTCCTTCCATTATTTTCTGCCGTGGCATGTCGATAATCTTTACCTCGAACTTCTCGTGGAAACGGGGGTCGTGGGGCTATTGGCCTTTTTGTGCGTCGTTTTCCATGTGTTCCGGCGGCTTTTTCGGGCCTATCTGGCCGGAAACGCTCTTCCGATCGAACTGCTTTCCTCCGGCGCGGGCGTTTTGGCGCTGGGCGCGATCGTGAGCGTCCTGGACATGCCCCGGGTGGCCGCCCTGGCCGGATCCTTCCTCGTCTCGTCGGCATTGGCCGGATGCGAGGAAGGGCGCGACGTCCGCCGGGGTTGACCGTTCTTTCCCCGCCATTCCCGTTCGTTTATCGCGCCTGCAACGCATTGATTCATAAAATTTTTGTTTTTGTGCTCGGGATACGCATAAAATAGTCCGTTGATTTCGTCACTGTATCAAGGGTCGTTTGGGTGTTCAATTCCGCCGCGTGAGACGGGTCGGTCTTTCAGGATGTCTGTCGTAAACGGAGGTTATTACCGGATAGCAAGCATGATCAGAGTATTCAGCCATTGGATTCACTGGAAAACAATCGTCCGGATCAGCCTGGACATCGCGCTTCCCGTCGTGTGCGTGGCCTTGGCCATGCTGTTCTGGGGGATTGGCGGGCAGGCCGATCCGAAAATATTGATCAGTTACGCGGCCATTTACGCGCTGGTCATGGTGGCGTTCAATTATTGGCTGGGTCTGTATAACCGGACGGCGCTGCAAAAGCGTACACGCGCCATCTTGTCGGTATACCTCTCGGTTCCCATCGCTTACAGCGTTTTCGCCTTGCTTTCGATGCTCGACGACAATCAGGGGCTGATATTTCTGTCCGGCGTGGCCGCCTTGTCCGGGACCTTCCTGCACGGCATCTATATGATGTATGGCCGCGCGGGAAGGCTTGCGAGCAACCGTGTACTCATCTTCGGGTCGGGGCCGGACGCCAGGATGGTCGGCAAGGTGATCAAGAAATCGGCGCCGGATGTCAAGGTGGTCGGTTTCTACCGGGGACCGTCGGAGTCCGATGTGCTGGTGCCGAGGAAATTGCTGTTGCCGCGTTCCACGTCCCTGTCGGACACGGCGCGCGCGCAGAAGGTCAACGAGATCATCATCGCCGTGCAGGAGCGCCGCGGCGGCGCGTTGCCGATGCACGAGCTGCTCGAATGCAAATTGTCCGGGATCAGCGTGCTTGACCTGGCGAGCTATTTCGAGCGGGCGCTCGGTCAGATCCGGCTGGATTCGCTGAAGGCCGGCTGGCTGATCTTCGGAGAAGGCTTCCGTCAGAACTGGATGCGTACTTTCATCAAGCGGGCATTCGACGTCATGGTGGCCGGCATTCTGTTGCTGCTCGCCTCGCCGGTGATGCTGGCGACGGCCTTGCTGATCGCTCTGGAGGATGGCTTTCCGGTCCTCTACAAGCAGGAACGTGTCGGTCTCAACGGACGTCTGTTCAAGGTGGTGAAATTCCGCAGTATGCGCCGGGACGCGGAAGGCGACGGCAAGCCGCGCTGGGCGAGCGCCAACGATGATCGGATCACCCGGGTGGGCCGGGTGATCCGGAAGCTGCGCATCGACGAGCTGCCGCAGCTCTACAGCGTGCTGACGGGGGATATGAGCCTGGTCGGCCCGCGTCCGGAGCGGCCGTATTTCGTGGACAAGCTGACGCGCGACATCCCTTTCTACGCGGTGAGGCACAGCGTCAAGCCGGGAGTCACCGGGTGGGCGCAGGTCAGCTATCACTACGGCGCATCGGTGGATGATTCCATCCAGAAACTTCAGTATGATCTTTATTA
>JAITAJ010000307.1 GCA_031284185.1 Accumulibacter sp.
TCCTCGGCTTCGAGCGCGGCGACGGAGCAAGGGTTGCCGTCCTGGTCGGCGATGACTTCCCCGCAACGCGGGCAGACGCCGATGCTTTCCTTCTTTCCTTTGCGAAGACGGGCGAAGGAGGGGCGCCAGTGAAAACCCATGCGCATGCGCACCCGGCCCAGGATGAAGAATTCCGGGCCGTCCGCGGCCATGCCGATCTGCGCGCGCAGTTTGAGGAGTTTCGCCAGCGTGTCCGGGCCGTTCAGCACCCAGACCTTGGCGTTGGGGACGGTTTCGAGGATTTCGCGCCGCCATTTGTAGACGAGGTGCGGCGGCGACAGGACCATCGCGCGGGAAAAGCCTTCGGCGTGCAGAACCGCGGCCGCGGCGATGGACATGCAGGTCTTGCCGGTGCCCATTTCCGCATTGATGATCGCGGCGCGCTCGCCCTGGTTGAGGAGAAGCTCGGCGACGGCATGGACGACCTGGGCCTGGGCGGGGAAGAGCTTGCGCTTCAGACCGTCCAGCACGGCCTGCCGGTGCGCCCGGGCTTGCCCGGTATAGACCGGGGGATTGGCCGTGTTGAGCGCGTCGAGCAGTTCGTCGCCGAATTCGGTCACGAAATCGCTGAGCGCGATGGAATTCGGGTCCTTGATAACGTCGCCAAGAATGGTTTCGGTTTCGCCGGGGATGACGTTACTGTCATCGGTGATGACTTCGTTCATGAGAATGCTCCAGAAAAAAGCGGGGCGCGCCCATCCCGTCGGGACGGTGCGAGGCCCCGGGGTGGGAAGAAAAAAACAAGGACAAGAGGATGAGCCGGCTCAGCGGATGGTCAGGAGCTGGCCCTGCCTCGGCGAGCCCGGGGTCAACTCCCAGGCGCGGATGACGGGGATGAACTTGTCGGTGAGAATGCGAACTTCCGAGAGACTGCCGTCGTCCTGTTCGGTGTATTCGATCGAGGTGTTCTTTCCCTTGTGGGTGTCGCCCTTCAGGGCCAGCACCCGGCCGGATTTCGCCCGAACCACGCCGGAGATCGCGCCCGCGGCCAAGGCCAGGGCGAGATGCCAGTGCGATAGCGCCCGGGCGGGCGGACGCATGGATTGCTGCGCCGCGCCGAGCAGGGTCTCGAACTGGGGCCACAGTCCTTGCAGACGGAAAACCTCGTCCGCGAACTGTTCCGGCTCCATCGAGACGCGATAAAAATGCTCGACCGCGCCCTGCGCCATGGGCACGGCGTAGGACGGATACGGCCATTCGAGAGGCAGTTCTTCCGCCTCGACGTCGCCCGCGCCGATGGCCAGCAGGCGCTCGCGCGCGGTTTTGGCGTCCGCCGGAGCGAGATCGCACTGCCGCCGGCGAATGCCCAGGATCACCACCTGCCGGTAGGTCTCAGCGACGGCGCGAAAGACGCGCAGATCGGCGTAATGATGAGTGAGCCAGCCGGTGAGTTCGGCGTCGAGCACGTAGGACGGAACGATGAAGACGAGAATGCCGCCGTATTGCAGGAGCGGCAGGGTCTTCTGGTAGAAGAGCTTCTCCAGCCGGGCGCGGCCCTTGCCCGGGTAGCCGAGGTTGCCGTTGGCGTCCCTGGACAAGTCCCCGTAGGGAGGATTGAGCCACAGGAGGCCGAAGGACTGGCGGCTGATGATCGTATCCATCAGGTCGCCGCGCAGGCAGTGATCGACCAGTTTGCGGGCATGCGCGGCGCGTTCGGCGTCGTACTCGACCGCATGGGCCTTGACCTGCTCGCGCCCCAGGGCGTGCGCGGTCTCGGCGATGGCCACGCCTTCGCCGGCGCAGGGGTCGATGATGTTCATCGATCCGTTCGCGGGGGCGAGCGCCTGGAGGACGCGCTCCAGCGTCGGTTCGTCGGTGGGAAAATAGCCGGCCTTGACGAAATTCCGGGCCAGGCGGGGAAACATGAGGGCCATGAAAGACTCCTTGGAAAAAAAGAAAGGGAAGAGGAAACGCGAGGCACGGCGGGAAGCCATGCCCGGCGGGAAGAACGAGGATCAGGCGGCCAGCCGAAGCGGTTCGGCGCGGGCTTCGGCGGTGAGAATGCCGGCGCGGATGAGCTGGCCCAGCGCCTCCGCGAGCTGCGGCACGTCGATCTTCAGCCAGTGGCCTTCCAGCGGCCCCAGGGCCGTCGGCAGGGCTTCGAGCATGTCGCGCGCCGTCAAGAGTTCCAGCACGGGTTCGCGCCAGTGATCGAGCAGCGGCAGCGGGCAGGTATCCTTCACCAGCGTCCACAGCCGTTCGACCCGGTGCGCGGAATCCCTGGGCAGGAGCGCCAGCGCCGTGGCGTTGGCCTTGTCCGGTTTGACGCAGCGCCGGTCGAAGAGCCAGCAATTGGCGAGAGCGCCGAAGAGCGTCTGCCGGTAGCAGCGCGTCAGGCGTTTTTCCAGACGATCGTCGTCGACGAAGGTCGGAAGGGTTTGCGCGCCCTGCGCGAGATGAAAATGATCGAGGCCGTCTTCCTGTCCGCCCAGGGTGAGCCGGGCGAGAAACTGCTGGATGGCGGTGTCGCGGCCCCAGACCGAGAGGAAAACGAGATTGCCGTTCCGGTCCGCGACGTGGCCGTCGACCATCAGGTCGGGGCATTCGTCGATTTGCCAGAGGGCGCGCGCGGTATCTTCGGGCTGCGCGGCTTGTGCATGAGGTTCGGGCATGATGAGTCCTTTGCAGAAAAAGAAAATTGCCGGGAGCTTCTCCCCGCGGGGGGAAAAGTCCCCCGGCGGGTGGAAAAGCCGCTTGCGCGGCGGGGAAGATCAGGTTTTGGCGAGGCGCCACTCCTGCGAGAGCGGCTCGAAGCGATAGCCCAGCGCCGTCAGACGGTCGCGCTGTTCGCGCAGGGCGCGGCGGTCGACGGTGGTGTCCAGC
>JAITAJ010000313.1 GCA_031284185.1 Accumulibacter sp.
CGAAGCGCCGCGAGCTGATCTGTCTTCTGTCCTCTCCAATCCCTGTCCTCTGAACCTGAGCGCTTGGGTTTCTGTCCTCTGGACGGCGCGAAGCGCCGCGAGCTGATCTGTCTTCTGTCCTCTCCAATCCCTGTCCTCTGAACCTGAGCGCTTGGTTTTCTGTCCTCTGGACGGCGCGAAGCGCCGCAAACTGATCTGTCTTCTGTCCTCTATCTTCTGTCCTCTGTCACCCCCCGCTCCGGCTTTCCAGCAGCGAGTGATTGATGTCGATCTTGTAACGGGAACGCAGACTCGACAGGTAGGCGGCGATATCTTCTTGCGCGATGATGCGCGCATATCCGGCCTTGATGGCCTGGAGCCGGTTCTCGTCGGTCTTCTCCGGCTGCGCGACCTCGCTGATCTTGAATAGCGTGTAGCCGTCATCGACTTCGACGCCCACATAGACCGGCAGCTTCTGCGCGCCAGCTTTGAAAATGGCCTGTAACGCCACCGCCGGAAGCTGCGACTGCGCGGCCTGCGAACGCGATACGCCGCGCATGGCCGACCAGGCGAGCTTGTCTTTTCCCTGCCGGAGTTCCGCCAGAGCCGCCTCGCCGGCATCCCTGGCCTGCTTCATCGCCTGTTCGTTCTTCAGAATTTTCTCGATGTCGTTCCTGACCGTCTCGAACGGATGAGTCGTCGCCTCGAAATGCTCCGCCACACGCGCCGCCAGCAGGGTGCCCGGCGCTACCTCGACCGCCTCGGTGTTGCGCTTGTTCTTGATCGCATCCTCCGAGAACAGATCCGCCAACACCTCGTCATTGTCCAGCAGCCCCAGGGTGGCCCGGAATTGCCGGTCGGCGCTCCTGGGAATCCACTCGGTCCGCTCGATTTTCAGCTTGAACCTGTCCGCCGCCGGTTGCAGACTGTCCGACTGCTCATAAACCAGGTTTTTGAAAACCTCCACCGCTTCGGCGAACTGGCGGCTCGCCGCCTGCCGTTTCAGTTCGTTCCCGATCTCGGCGCGCACGTCCGAAAGCTGTCGCTGTCTGGTCTCCCGGATAGCGGTCACCTTGATGATGTGATAACCGAAATCCGATTCGACCAGATCGGAAACATCGCCCTCCTTCTGGCTGAATACCGCGTCCTCGAACGGCTTGAGCATCGCGCCGCGGCTGAAGAAGCCCAGATCGCCCCCCTTTTCCGCCGACCCGGGATCCTGTGAATATTTCTTGGCCAGCTCGGCGAAGCGGGACGAATTTTTCCGCACCTCCTTCAATACCTCTTCGGCCCGTGCCCTGGCCTTGTCCTTGCCGGTCTCGCCCGGCAGGATCAGGATATGGCTGGCGCGCCGCTCCTCGGGTTGCTGATAGCGGTCCAGATGGCTGTCGTACCACGACTTGATCTCGGCGTCACTCACCGTCGCCTGCGACATCAGGACATCGAGCGACAGGACGAGATACTCGGCCTTGACCTGTTCCGGCACCTCGAAGCGCTTCGTGTTCTCGTCGTAGAACTTCTGCATGGCCTCCGGCTCGATCTTCAACTTTTTCGCAAACGGCGCCGCGGCGATCGAAAACTCGCTGAACTTGCGCTCCTCGGACTGGACGCGCAGCATCGCCTCGGCCTGTGTCGTGGATACGAAGGCCGCGCCGCCGATCGTTCCAAGCAGTTGTTGCATGGTCAGATCCTGGCGCATGCGCGCCTCGAACTGCGACGGGGAACTTCCCTGCGCGCGCAGCACCGCCTCATAGCGCGTTTGCGAAAATACGCCGTTTTCCTGCAGCGCCGGGATGCCGGCGATGAAATTCCGCAGCACCTGGTCGCTGCTCATCAGGCGCTTGTTCGCCGTTTCCAGCAACAACAGGCGCTGGTCGATCAGGCCGTTGAGAATGTCCAGGCGGACTTGCGGCGAATCCATCATGTCCGGCCTGAACGCTTCCCCCAGCGACTGCCGCAGCTGCTCCTGGCGCTCGCGCACGGCTTGCTCGAACTGGGGATAGGCGATCTTGGTGTCCCCCACGCCGGCAAGATCGTTACCGGCGCCGAGGTTGCTGATATAGGACTCGATGCCCCAGAAAGCGAAAGGCAAGGTGATCAACCCGAGGAAAATCTGAACAATTCGCTTGTTGTTGCGCACGGCGTCAAACATGATGATCGTCCACTGGTTTGTCAGGAACCGCAGTTGTAACAAAAAAGGCGAACTCGCGTTCGCCTTTCGGTATGTGGCGGAGTGGACGGGACTCGAACCCGCGACCCCCGGCGTGACAGGCCGGTATTCTAACCAACTGAACTACCACTCCAATCGCATGACACGTATAAGGCGTATGAACGAATTCCGATACCTCGTCCCGCGGGTGTGGGTGCTGACGGGCTCGAACCGCCGACATCCAGCTTGTAAGGCTAGCGCTCTACCCACTGAGCTAAGCACCCACATGCGCCGAAGCGCAAAGCGGGCTAGTTTACAGCATCCCGGAACCCTTTGCCAGCCCGGAATTTCGGCAGCCTGCTCGCCTCGATCCTGAGCTTGGCCCCGGTCTGGGGATTGCGCCCGGCGCGCGCCGCGCGCTCGACGGCGTAAAAGGTGCCAAAACCGACGAGAGAAACCTCGCCGCCTTCCTTCACGGTCGCCTTCACCGCCTCGATCGCGGCGTCCAGCGCGCGTCCGGCGGCGGCCTTGGAAATATCGGCGGAAATGGCGATTCGATCGATCAATTCAGATTTGTTCATATAAATCTTTCACCCGCCTGAAACGCGGGAAATCCCAAAAAAAATTCCATTATATGGGCGCTTTCGAGTTCAGGACGCAACACGGGTTCAATTCCTCTGGCCTGCCTCCCGCTTCTTTCGGGTCTTCGCCATCGTCCAGGCCCCGGGTGACCCGGCGGGTTCACGCCAGGAACATCTCCAGCAGGCGGTTCAGGAAACGCTGGCCGCGCCGGGTGGGCGCGATCCGTCCGGCGTCGCGGACGAGCAATCCCTCACTTTCCGCGCGGCGCAGGATCGTCTCGACGGCGGATAAGGGCTGCGCCGTGCGCGCCCCGAACAAGGCGGCGTCGAAACCCTCGTTGAGTCGCAGGGCGTTCATCATGAACTCGAAGGGCAGATCGTCCGCGGCCACTGAAAATTCGTCCTGTAGCGGGTTGCCCGTCCCACCGTCGGATCGCTCCGCGGGTGACGCGCCCTCCCGCGGGAAGAGGGCGGAGGGATCGGCGTTCATCTCGGCCAGGTAGCGCTTCGGATGCTTCCATCGCATCTGCCGGCGAACCTCCCACGCATTCCGGGTACGCAGCGTCAGCTTGCCGTGCGCGCCGGCACCGATGCCGAGGTAGTCGCCGAAGGTCCAGTAATTGAGATTGTGCCGGCATTGGCGTTCAGGGCGGGCGAAGGCGGATGTCTCGTAATGGATGAAACCCGCCTCGTCGAGTCCGGCCTCGATCGCCTCCTGCATATCCGCGCAACGCTCGGGATCGGGCAAGGCGGGGGGCGACACGGCGAACGTCGTGTCCGGCTCGATGGCAAGCTGGTAACAGGAGAGGTGGGTCGGCGAGAAAGTGAGCGCCTCCTTTACGTCGGCGAGCGCCTGCGCCACGGTTTGGCCGGGCAGGCCGTACATCAGGTCGAGGTTGAAGTTATCGAAATCGCGGGCGGCGAACGCGGCAGCGCGCCGCGCCTGTCCGGCATCGTGGATTCTGCCCAAGGTCCGGAGATGCTCCGGGTCGAAGCTCTGAACGCCGAGCGACAGGCGCGTGATCCCGGCATCGCGGAAGGCGGCGAATTTTCCGGTATCGACGGTGCCGGGATTGGCTTCCAGCGTGATCTCCGCGTCGCCGGGGAGCGGCACGCGGGCGCGAATGATGGAAAGCAGCGCATCGAGTCCCGCGGCGGAAAGCAGGCTCGGCGTGCCTCCGCCGAAAAAAACGCTGACGATTCGGCGTCCCTGGACGAGCGGCAGTGCCGATTCCAGGTCGGCGGCCAGCGCGGCGACGTATTCGGCTTCCGGCAACCCGCCGCGCAGCGGATATGAATTGAAATCGCAATACGGGCATTTCTTCACGCACCAGGGAACATGCACGTAAAGCGAGAGCGGTGGCGGCGTGCTGAATTCGAGCGCGCCGGGCGCTTCCACCGGAGAGATTTCCCGCCGGGTCATGCGCGCCGGTTTTTCAGCCGGTCCACCAGCAGGGCCAGCGCCTGAGCGCGATGCGACCGGCGGTTCTTCTCGGCGGCGTCGAGTTCCGCGACGGTCATGCCGTCTCCGGGGAGGAGAAAGTAGGGGTCATAGCCGAATCCGCCCTCGCCGCGCGGCGAATCGATGATTTCGCCGTGCCATTCACCTTCGGCGATGACTGGCTGCGGGTCGCCGGCATGGCGCACGAAGGCCAGCGCGCAGACGTAGTGCGCGCGCCGATCCGCTTTCCCGGCGAGGTCGGCGATCAGCTTTTCGTTGTTGCGCCGATCGGATTTCGGCTCGCCGGCATAACGGGCCGAGTGCACGCCGGGAGCGCCGCCGAGCGCGTGCGCGCACAGCCCCGAATCGTCGGCCAGGGCCGGCAGGCCCGTCAGAATCGCCGCGTGCCGCGCCTTGGCCAGCGCGTTTTCGATGAAAGTGAGATGCGGCTCTTCGCACTCGGGGATGCCGAACGCCTGTTGCGGCAGGATTTCCCATCCGAGCGGGGCGAGCAGCGCGTCGAACTCACGCAGTTTTCCGGGATTGTTGGAAGCAACGATGAGTTTCAGAGGACAGAGG
>JAITAJ010000360.1 GCA_031284185.1 Accumulibacter sp.
GATGGAAAAACCGAGCACTCGGTTTTTCGTCCATCACCCGGCGCGAAGCGCCCAAGTTAACCTGTCTTCTGTCCTCTCTGCCCTCTGTCTTCTGATCTCTGATCCCTGATTACGGTAACGGGTCGGTGGTGCCGAGCGCGGTGGTGTTCAGGCCGCCGTCGACGTACAGGATTTCGCCGGTGATGCCGCTCGCCAGGTCGGAGAGCAGAAATGCGGCGGCATTGCCGACTTCTTCGATGGTCACGTTGCGACGCAGGGGGGCATGGTGCGCGTTGTAGGCCAGCAGCTTGCCGAAATTGCCAATGCCCGAGGCGGCCAGGGTCTTGATCGGGCCGGCGGAGAGGGCGTTGGCGCGAATGCCCTGGGGGCCGAGACAGAAGGCCAGATAACGCATTGCGGCTTCCAGACTGGCTTTGGCCAGGCCCATCGTGTTGTAGTTGGGCATGGTGCGGTCGGCGCCGAGATAGGTCAACGCCAGCAGGGCCGGATTGTCGCCCTTGAGCAACAAGGGCCGCGCCGCCTTGGCCAGGGCGGGATAGCTGTAGGAAGAAATATCGTGCGCCGTGCGGAACGCCTCGCGCGAAATGCCGTCGAGAAAATCACCCTCGATCGCCACGGTCGGGGCGAAGGCGATGGAATGCACCAGCCCGTCGAGTCCCGCCCAGTGCGACGCCAGATCGGCAAACAGCTTTTCGATCTGGGCATCCTCGGCGACGTCGCAAAGGAAAGTCAGCGAGCTGTCGAATTCGGCGGCGAACTTGACGAGCCGTTCCTGAAAGCGTTCGTTCTGATAAGTGAAGGCCAGTCTGGCGCCTTCCCGATGGCAAGCCTTGGCGATACCGTAGGCGATCGAGTGCTTCGACAGCAGGCCGGTGATCAGGATACGCTTGCCGGCAAGGAATCCCATAAATTCTCCCGTAACTATGACTGAATGACGACAAAGCTGAAATCGAGTCTCGAATTTCCGAGGGGTGAGCCGCAAAGCGGCACAGCACGGCATTATAAGCAAGTTTCCGCCGTTTTCGGGCCTGCCGCCCCAAAGCGCGGCTATAGTGATGAACTCGGAGGGTGGGCCGCGCTCCCCGGATTCCCGACCGCCGAGGGCGCGGCCCCCTTGTCTTGCCGCTCGCGCTGCCCGCGGCCCGTTTTCGTGTCACACAGGTCATTGCCTGGTTTCAATCCACGCACGCTCCTCATCGGGCGGCGACGGCGCGTGGGGGAGGCGGCGCCTCTTCCACGCGGGATCATCCCCCTCCCTGGGGGAGCTTTCTCACCGGAGTTGGTTTCTGATGGACTACGACGTCATCGGCGACATCCACGGTCACGCCGACGCACTGGAAGCCCTGTTGAGCGATCTCGGCTATCGGAAGTCCGGGCGCGTCTGGCGTCATCGAGAGCGGCAAGCCCTGTTCGTCGGCGACTTCATCGATCGCGGCCCGAAGCAGCGTGAGACCGTCGAGCTGGTCCGGCGCATGATTGACGCCGGATCGGCGCGGGCCGTGATGGGCAATCACGAATTCAACGCCATCGCCTGGTTTCTCCCCGACCCCGGCTGTCCGGGGGAATACCTGCGCAAGCATTTTTCCGCCAGGGACGGTGACAAGAACCGTCGCCAGCATCGGGCGTTTCTCGCGGAAGTGGAGGGAACGCCGCGTCATGCGGAGTTCGTGGAATGGTTTCTCAGTCTGCCGGTCTTCCTCGACCTGCCTGGGCTTCGCGTGATTCACGCCTGTTGGCATCCGGCCGCGCTCGATTATCTGCGTCCCTACCTGACCGCCGACAACCGGGTGAGGCCGGAGAGCATGATCCCGGCCAGCCGGGGGCCGGAGAGCGACGCGGAGAAAGACGGCCCGGAACTCACGGTGTTCAAGGCATTCGAGGCCGTACTCAAGGGCATCGAGATTCCGCTCCCCGCGCCGCACACCTTCCGCGACGAGGAGGGTCGCGCACGCCGCCGCGTGCGTGTCCGCTGGTGGGACAGGGAGGCGACGGATTACCGCCGCGCCGCGATGCTGCCCGACGAGGAGCGGGCCAAGCTCCCCGGACATCCCGTGCCATCCCATGTCCTGATCGGACACGACGGTGGCAAGCCGGTTTTCGTCGGCCATTACTGGCTGACGGGCGAGCCGATCCTGCTCTCGGACAAGATCGCCTGTGTGGATTTCAGCGTGGCGAACGGCGGAAGGCTGGCCGCCTATCGTTGGGACGGCGAACAGACGCTGGATGCGCGTAGGTTGGTCGGACGGCACAGAGGACAGAACAGAGGAGAGAAGACAGAGAAGACAGAAGACAGATCAGCTTGGGCGCTTCGCGCCGAGTGATGAATGAAAACCAGGCGCTCGGTTTATCGTTCTTACCGGCGCAAGGCGCCGCAAGTCAATCTGTCTTCTGTCTTCTCAAGATTCTGTCCTCTGAAATGCTTCGCGCCGAGTGATGAATGAAAACCAAGCGCTCGGTTTTTCGTTCTTGTCGGCGCAAAGCGCCGCAAGTCAATCTGTCTTCTCAAGAGTCTGTCCTCTGAAATGCTTCGCGCCGAGTGATGAATGAAAACCAAGTGCTCGGTTTTTCGTTCTCGTCGGCGCAAGGCGCCGCAAGTTGATCTGTCTTCTGAAACCTGATCAGCTTATATGGATTTCTTTCTATCTACATGAATTTATCTTCTGATCCGTCACAAAACGAACTGCTAGACTGGCCCCTTCATTTTTGAAGGGCCACGTCATGCCGCAGGAGCATTTCGCCGCTTCGTTCGGTGTCACCAACCGGAAATGCCACGCCGCGCCGGCCACGCCCCTGCCGGCGGGCGGCGGGCTTGCTTTCGCGCGGACGCCGCGTCGGCAAACGGCATGCTCTGGGTGACGGGTCTGCCTGAAATCCTCACCGCCATGTTCAACCCGCCGCCAGCCATCGCCTTGCCCTGGTCCGGTTTCATCCTGGCGATCGTCCACGCCGTTGCGTGGCCCGCCGCGCTCGACATCCATGTGGACTTCAAGCTCATTGAAAAAAGGCCATGAAATGGAGCATGAAATTCTGACCGTGGACGTCTTGCGCTGTCTCGACGATGAAAGGACGATAAAAATCGTCGTTACCTCCGACGACGACGGCGTGCCCCACCCGGCGGTCAAGGAAAGCCTCCGGGCCGAGGAGGGCCATCTGGTCTATCTCGATTTCATCGAGTCTTCCCGATCGAACCGTCACATGACGAAGGCGCTCTGGTTCGACGGGAAGATAAGCGTCCTGCTCCTGACTGCCGACAGGCGGAGCTTCAGGATAATCGCCCGTCCGCTCCGCGCCGTGACCAACACCAAACGCTTCGAGGGATATTACAGGGAGGCGAAGGAAAAGTACGGCCTCGACCTTGCCACCGCCTGGATACTGCAACCGCTGGAAATGAGCGAGGGAACGCTGCGAAAACGGGTGGGGGAGGAAGCGCAGCGCCGCGCGTACTTCAATCATCTCGACAGGCTCGCGCTCAAAACGGATGGCGCGCCGGGTTTCAGGGAGAACTGAGATGTCCGGAAGGAGCGCTCTTTCCTTTGATGAAGTCGCGGCAAAATACCCCGAATTCCCCCGGCTCATCCTGCTGAAAACCGACCTCCACCGCCGGGGAGTGCATTACACCGACGCCGCCCTTTCGGTCTGCGATCCGGCGCGCCACCAGACCGGCGGCACCCATATCTTCGGCACACGGGACGGGAAACTTACCCAGCGCCCGGAGGCCCTGATACTCAGGGATGGGACTTCGGTGCTCACCACGCCGACGCCCCTTGAGGAAGACCCTTACATCGTGGACCTCGCGGACGGGAAACTGATCGTCCTGGACAAGGGCAGGGAGATCGACGAGGTTTATTTCTGGGACAAACCCGATTACTACGGCAAGCGAACATCGAAGGGCGCGCTGATGCAAAACGTCATCGGCGCGCGTCCCCAGCGGCTCTACGTCACCCCGAATCGGTTCTGCCATTTCTGGAGCGGCAAGGGCGGCGGGGGCTGCCAGTTCTGCGATATCGTGAGCAACCTCAAGGAGCAGCGGACGAAAATCGAAATGCAGACCAGGCTCGACCCCGAGGATATCGCGGAAACCGTGGCCGAAGCCTTGAAGGAGCCGGGACGCTTCACCGCCGTGTTTCTCACCTCAGGCTCGGACTTTCGCGGGAAGCAAACTTTCGACCGGGAGGTCGATTTTTACATCGACGCGCTCAAGGCCGTGGGGAGAAATTTCGCCGACAGGAAAATTCCCTCTCAGCTGCTCTGTTCGGCGCTCACCAAGGATCAGCTTCAGCGGATTTACGACGAAACCTGCGTCACCAGCGTCACGATGGACATCGAGGTGCTCGATGAAAGACTCTTCAACGTCATTTGTCCGGGGAAGGCGAAATGGGTGGGCTACCGGGAGTGGAAAAAACGTCTCTTCGACGCGGTGGAGGTCTTCGGGGCGAGCCGGGTCGGAACCGGCATCGTGGCGGGGGTGGAGCTGGTTCGGCCCTTCGGCCATGAAACCGAGGACGAGGCGCTGGCGGCGGACCTGGCCGAGGCGGAAGACCTGGCCGCCCACGGCGTCTCCAGCGTGGTTCAGGTCTGGCAGGCCCGCGCCGGATCGAAGTTCGGCAAGGGTCTCGAAAAGCCCTCGCTGGAATATTTCGTCCGCATCTGCCTGGGATTCCAGAAGCTGCGCCGCAAATACGGCCTGGAAATAGATTTCGACGACTACCGCCGCTGCGGCAATCATCCCGATTCGGATCTCGCCAGGGCGCTGTAAGACAGGGTTCAGACGACAGAAGTTTGAGAGGACAGAAGACAGACGAGTTTGCGGCGCTTCGCGCCGGAGCGAGGACGGAAAACCGAGAGCTCGGTTTTATCATCTCACCCGGCGCGAAGCGCCGCAAGCTCATCTGTCTTCTATCCTCTCAAACCTCTGTCCTCTGTCGTCTGCCCCCTCAAATTTCTGACATCGCTTCGCCGCCGCGGATCAGGCCCACGGCGATGCCTTCGATTTCCACGTGCCGTTCGCGCGTGTCGATGACGATCGGCGCGAAGTCGGGGTTCTCGGCGATCAGTTCGACGATCGCGCCATGCCGGCGGTAACGCTTGACCGTCACCTCGTCTTCCATGCGGGCGACGACGATCTGCCCGTCATGCGCTTCGCTGTCGCGATGCACCGCCAGCAGATCGCCGTCGAAAATACCGGCGTTGATCATCGACAGGCCGCGCACGCGCAGCAGAAAATCCGCGCGCGGCTTGAACAGGCTGGCGTCCAGGGCATAGCGCGCCTGCACGTTTTCCACGGCCAGGATCGGACTGCCGGCGGCGACGCTGCCGATCAGCGGCAGGCCAAGCTGCTCGACCAGGCGAATGCCCCGCGCCGCGCCGGATTCGAGCACGATGACGCCCTTTCTGGCCAACGCCTTGAGATGTTCCTCGGCGGCATTGGGCGAGGCAAAGCCGAAAGCGCTGGCAATCTCGGCCCGCGTCGGCGGCGCGCCGGAGGCTTTCAGCGAATTTCGGATGAAATCGAGTATTTCCCGTTGGCGCGGCGTCAGTTTTTCCATCACGACCTCAGCAGTGAGTTTACGGAATCGACGGCCAGCGGATCGCCGTGGCGGGCGCGGCGATCCGGCGCGATGGATCGCCACGGAGCCGCTGAACGATCTCAGCGTCGCGTCAATCACTGTATTTTTATACAGTCATTTCAAAAAAGCAAGCGCTGTATCAGAGGACAGCAACTTGAGAAGACAGAGGACAGATCAGCTTGGGCGCTTCGCGCCGGATGGGGGATGAAAAACCGGGCGCTCGGGTCTTCTGTCTTCCGATAATTACATCTGTCGTCTATTTGAACTAAAATCAGCAAACCTGATTTTCCACATGGATGACATGGCCGCCGATTAGTAAGGCCAGCTCCAACAATTACCAGTTCGTTTGTTCGGGTCTTTCGCAATTTCCTGGCGGTCATGGCCTCGATCTCTCAGGGTGAAGCCCGATTTATTTCAAGGAGTGAAAATGACGACGGAAGGGAAAACGAAGAAAAGTCTGGAGGAGCTGAGAGAGCTGCGCGGACGGGCGATGCTGGGAGGCGGCCAGAAGCGGATCGACCAGCAGCACGAACGGGGTAAGCTGACGGCGCGGGAACGCTTGGGACTTTTGCTGGACGAAGACTCGTTCCAGGAATTTGGCGCCCTGGCGACGCATGGACTCAGCGCGTTCGGACTGGACAAGCAACGATACCCGGGAGATGGCGTCGTCACCGGCTTCGGCAAGATCAACGGGCGGCGGGTGGCGGTCTTCTCGCAAGACTTTACGGTGATGGGCGGCTCCTTCTCCGAAGTCCAATCGCAAAAGATCAGCCGGATCCAGGACAAGGCGCTCGAAGCCGGCATCCCCTTGATCGGGCTGGGCGACTCCGGCGGCGCGCGCATCCAGGAAGGCGTGCGCAGCCTGGCGGCCTACGGCGAAGTCTTCGTGCGCAACGTCCTCGCCTCCGGCGTCATCCCGCAGATATCGCTCATTCTCGGCCCCTGCGCGGGCGGCGCGGTCTACTCCCCGGCACTCACCGACTTCATCATCATGGCCGGCGAAGGCTATATGTTCCTCACCGGACCCGAAGTCATCAAGGCCGTGACGGGCGAACAAGTCTCGGTCGAAGAACTCGGCGGCGCCGAAGTACACACCGGCAAGAGCGGCGTGGCCCACCTGGACGCCGCCAGCGAAGAAGAAGGCATTGCGCTGGCCAAGACCCTGCTCGCCTACCTGCCGCAGAACAACAACGAAGAGGCTCCGCGGATCGTCAGCGAAGACCCGATCGAACGCATGGACGAAGCGCTGAACAGCCTCATCCCGGACGGCGACAACACCCCCTACGACATCCGAGACGCGATCGAAGCCATCTTCGACCGGGAAAGTTTCCTCGAAGTCCAGCCCAACTACGCCGCCAACGCTGTCGTCGGCTTTGCGCGGATGGACGGCTACGCCGTCGGCATCGTCGCCAACCAGCCCTGCTACATGTCCGGCGCGCTCAACATCGACGCCTCCGACAAGATCGCCCGGCACATCCGGCTATGCGACGCCTTCAACGTCCCGATCGTCACCTTCATCGACTGTCCCGGCTTCCTGCCCGGCACCGGGCAGGAATACGGCGGCGTCATCCGGCACGGCGCCAAGATCATCTACGCCTACTGCGAAGCCACGGTGCCGAAAGTCTCCATCGTCACGCGCAAGGCCAGGGGCGGCGCCTACGTCGCCATGAGTTCGCGGCAGATGCGCACCGACATCACCTTCGCCTGGCCGACCGGCCAGATCGCCGTCATGGGCGCCGAAGGCGCGGTCAAGATACTTTACCGGGACGAAATCAAGAATGCCGCCGACCCCAAGGTGCGCGAGCAGGAGATCCTCGCCGAATACCGCGAACACTTCTTCAATCCTTACCGTGCCGCCGACGTCGGACAGATCGACGAAATCATCGAACCGCGCGAATCGCGGCCACGGGTAGCGCGCGCGCTGGAAATCCTGCGCACCAAAGTACAACAGAACCCCGCCAAGAAACACGGACTCACCCCGATCTGACTTCGGTCCGAGGGGAAGAGAAAGGAACGGAACTGGAAATGAAACGACAACCCTTCACGACAGACGCGAGGCAACGATGGAAAACATAAGCTGGGGCCTGGAAATGACGGTGCTGGGCATGGGGCTGGTCTTTTCCTTGCTGATCCTGCTCTGGCTGCTGCTCATGATCGTCCTCAAACTGGACAAGGGAGACGAGCCGGAAGAAAGCGGGCAAGAAGCCGATGAACAAGCCGCCACCGTCGAAGCCGAACGCATTGCCGCAGTCGCCGGCGGCGCCGTGGGCGCGCAGACGCCCGAACGGCCGACGGTCAACGGCATGCCGGCCGACCTCGTCGCGGCGATACTCGTCGCCGCCCACAAGCACCGCCAAACCATGCGGCGCCAGGCGGCGCCGCTCGCGCGCGCCGTCTGGCCGGGAAGCCAACTCTTTGCCAGCCGCTGGCTGGCCACGGGCCGCGCGCGGCAAATCAACGACTGGCAGCCGAGAGGAAAATGATGCGACGCTATACTCTGAACATCAGTGGCCGAGAATTCATCGTCGACGTTCAAGAAACCGACGCCGACAACTTTGAAGTCATCGTCGGCGACGAAACCTATGAGGTCAACCTGGCCGGCGGCGAAAACCTCAACGAAACCCGGATCGCCCCCGGTCTCGCGCCGGGCGCCGCCAGCGCCGCGGCCCCCGTCGCGCGCAAGGCCGCTCCGCCCCGCCCCGCCCCCGCGGCAGCCCCGGCCACCGCGGGAGCCGCCGCCCCGGTGGCGACCGCCCGCAAACCGTCGGGCGGTGGCGGCAAAGGCACCCAGACTGCCCCGATGCCCGGCGTCGTCCTCGAAGTCGACGTCAAACCGGGCGACACCGTCACCCGTGGGCAGCAAGTCGCCATTCTCGACGCGATGAAAATGCACAACGTCATCGGCGCCGCGCAGGCCGGCACCATCGCCGAAGTCTACGTCACCGCCGGGCAATCCGTAGACCACGGCACGCCGCTCCTCAAATTCAAGGAGGAATGAGCCATGATCGACCAAGAAATGATCGGTGCCCTACTGAAAGGCGTCAACGGCGTCACCTGGCAAGCGCTGGTGATGATCGCGATCTCCTTCGTCCTCTTCTATCTGGCGATCGTCAAGGACTACGAACCGCTGCTGCTCCTGCCGATCGGCGCGGGCTGCATGTTGGCCAACCTGCCGCTCTCGCCGTTGATGGACAAACACGGCATGCTCACGATCCTGTACGAGGCTGGTGTCGGAAACGAACTCTATCCGCTGCTCATCTTCATCGGCATCGGCGCGCTGACCGACTTCGGGCCGCTCCTGGAAAACCCCAAATTCGTGTTGCTCGGCGCGGCGGGGCAATTCGGCATCTTCCTGACGCTGCTGCTGGCCCTGGCGCTCGGATTCAAGAGAAACGAAGCCGCCTCGATCGGCATCATCGGCGCGATCGACGGACCGACCTCGATCTACGTCTCGGGCATTCTCGCCAAGCACATGCTCGGCCCCATCACCGTCGCGGCCTACAGCTACATGTCGCTGGTGCCGATCATCATGCCGCCGGTGATCTACGCCTTGACCACCAAGGAAGAGCGGGCGATCCGCATGCCTTACAGCCAGCGCAGGATCAGTCGGCGCACGCGCATCATGTTCCCGATCATCGTCACGGTGGTGATCGGCACCCTGGTCCCCTTCGCCACCCCGCTGATCGGCATGCTCATGCTCGGCAACCTGATGAAAGAATCGGGCGCGGTCGAACGGCTGACCAAGGCATCCTCGAACGAAATCGCCAACATGGTGACCCTGTTCCTCGGCTTGGCGATCGGTTCGACGATGGTCGGCGTAGAGTTCCTGAAAACCCAGACCCTGTTCATCCTGGTTCTTGGTCTGTTGGCCTTCGGGCTTGACTGCGCGGCGGGCGTCTGTTTCGCCAAGCTCCTCAACTGGCTTTCCGGTGGCAAGGTGAACCCGATCATTGGCGCGGCGGGCATCAGCGCCTTCCCGATGGCCGCCCGTGTCTGTCAGCGCCTCGCCCAGCGGGAAAACTTCGACAACTTCCTCCTCATGCACGCCATGGGCGCCAATGCCGCCGGCCAGATCGCCTCCGTCGTCGCCGGCGGCGTCGTCCTCGCGCTCATGGGGGCAGGATGATCAGAGGACAGATCGTTTGAGAGGACAGAAGACAGAAAAACCGGGCGCTCGGTCTTGCGTTCCTTACCCGGCGCGAAGCGCCGCAAGCTCATCTGTCATCTGTCTTCTCCAGTCTCTGTCCTCTGAAACCCGAGCGCTGGGTTTTCCACTCATCCGGCGCGAAGCGCCGCAAGCTCATCTGTCTTCTGTCTTCTCTAGCCTCTGTCTTCTGATTCTGTCCTCTGATTCTGTCCTCTGATCTGATACTGTGATGTAGATAAAAAAAATCCCGAGCCGGGTGGCTCGGGATGTAAACCCCATCATTGCGATGGGTCAGGGAGGGTCAAACATTGCCAGCGGAGAACGCTGAAGCAATGATCGAAGTCTACGTTTTACCCTGGCTTTTGTCTGTGAGGCTTTATGGCGGAATGTGTAACGGTCTGTGCGCAATGCGCCCGGCGCGTCATTTCCGTGACACTGAGCCGACGGCGCTCAGAATCAGCAGCGACGCGGAGACTTCACGCCAGCCGAGCGGTTCGCCAAGGAAGATGACGCCGCAGAGTACGCCGATCAGCGGCGTGGCCAGCGATGACAAGGACGAGACGGATACCGGCACCATCCGCATGATGCGGTTCCATGCCCAATAACAGAACATGAAGGCGATGGAAACGTTGTAAAGCATGCCAAGGCTCGGCCAGAGGCTCGGCGCGACGAGACGGGAGGTCTCCAGCGGGATCGCCAGCGCGAATATCGGCACACTGCCGGTCAGCAGCATCCAGCCGGTCAGCGATGAAATCGGCATGGCGACCGGCAGGCGCTTGAAAAGTACCACACCGATGGCCCAGTTCCAGGCGCTCAGGAGCATGCACGCGACGCCGACCGGCGCTTGCAGCATGCCTTCCACGCTGCCGCCCATGAGCACCGCGATACCGGCCAATCCGAGCAGCAGCCCGAAGACGGCGCGCGCCGTCAGCCGCTCGCCGAGGAAACGCATGGACAGAAGTGTCGACCAGAGGGGCATGGTGTATCCCAGCAACGCCGCCCGGCCCGAGGGAAGCAACAGAACGCCGAAGATCAGCGGCGTATGCAGGGCCGTGACGTTGAAGGCTCCGAGCCATAATACGCGCCCCCACTGGCCGGCCGGAACCCTGAGCGGCACACCGCCGACCCGCGCCAGAATCAGCATCCCCAGGCCGCCGGACAGCAGGCAGACGGCGCGGAAGTAGAGCGGCGGAACTTCGGTCAACACCATCTTCATGATTGGCCAATTCGCGCCCCAGAAGAGGGAGAGCAGCGCCAGCAGCAATACCCCCTGCCGCGGCAAGCGATCATGAGGACTCGGAATCATGTTCGTTGAAAACCGCGATCCCGGATGGCTCGGGGGAGAAAAAAAAGAAACATCTTGGTGCCTTCGGGTACTTTCCGCAACACTCTGCAAGAGAGCACGCCATCGCAAGGCCGGGACACGTTCCAGAGGACAGAATTTTGAGAGGACAGAAGACGGATCAGCTTGCGGCGCTTCGCGCCGGGTAAGGGACGAAAAACCGAGCGCTCGGTTTCTCTGTCTTCTGTCTTTTCAAATCTCTGTCCTCTGGAACGCCCCGAACTCAACGCAGCCCGAGGACGTCCTGCATGTCGAAGAGGCCGTTCGCCTTGTCCGCCAGGAAATGGGCGGCGCGCAGGCTGCCCAGCGCATACGGCACGCGGCTCCCCGCCTTGTGACTGATCTCGACGCGCTCGCCGATGCCGCAATACATCACCGTGTGCTCCCCGACCATGTCCCCGCCACGAACCGAGGCAAAACCAATGGCCGATGGATCGCGCTCGCCCGTCACGCCTTCACGGTCAAAGACGGCGCATTGCTTGAGGTCGCGCCCGAGCGCGCCGGCGATCACCTCACCCATGCGCAAGGCGGTGCCCGAGGGCGCATCGACCTTGAGCCGGTGATGCGCCTCGACGATCTCGATGTCGTAGCCTTGCGCCAGAATGCGAGAGGCCATGTCCAGCAGTTTGAACACTACATTGACGCCGACGCTCATGTTCGGCGCAAAGACCACCGGAATTTCCCGCGCCGCGTCGGCCACGGCCTGCTTGCCCGCGTCGTCCAGCCCGGTCGTGCCGATCACCATCGCCACCTTGTGCCGCCGGCAGATCGCCAGATGATCGAGCGTGCCCTGTGGCCGCGTGAAATCGATCAGGCAGTCGGCCTGGGCAATCCCGGCCTCGGCATCCGGGCTGACCCGAAGCTCGCACGGCAGACCGATCAACTCGCCGACACGCTTGCCGATCGACGGATGGCCCGGCGGCTCGATGGCCGCCGCCAGCCCGGCCGCGCCGTCCTTCAGTACCGCCTCGATGATCATCCGTCCCATCCGCCCCGTGGCCCCCACGACCGCGATCTTCAACGCATTCATATCAGAACCCCATGCTTTCCATCATTTTTCCGAAAAACCCCTTCTCCTCGATCGGCGGCGCCTTCGTTCCCTCCTCGATCGAGCCGAGATCGATTTCGCGCATCCGGTTCTCCGGCTCCGCCGACACCTCCCCGGCCTGCATGGGCGACACGTCGCCGCCGACACGGGTCAGCCGGTCGCTTTCGTCGAAGAAGGTCGAGAATTTGCGCATTTCGACTTCGTTCGTGCTCCCCTTGCGCAGACTGTAAACATAGTCCCAGCGGTTGGCGTGGAACATGTCCATCAGGACCGGCGTTCCGAGGATGAATCGCACCTGATCCTTGGTCAGGCCGGGCCGGAGCCGTGACACCATGTCCTGCGTCAGGACGTTTCCCTGCTGAATGTCGATTCTGTACTCGCTGATGGGGCGTGGAACCCAGGAGCACGCGCTCGCCGTGAAGGCGAGGAAAACAGCGGCCGCAATCCATCTGACTTTCATGCCACGAACGCTCCCCCGGTAAAATATTTTGCAGAATGGCATTAAACTACCGCCTCGAATCAGAGGCCCAGCAAGTGGCATATCATAACCGAAAGAAGGCTTTCTTACCTCTCCACAGTCATGAACAAATCCAGCGAACTCAAGAACATCGGACTCAAGGTCACTTTCCCGCGCATGAAAATCCTTGAACTGTTCGACAAAGCGCAAGGGAAACACCTCACGGCCGACGATGTTTACCGTCTGCTGCTCATCGACAAGATGGATATCGGATTGGCCACGGTCTATCGCGCGCTGACCCAGTTTGAACAGGCCGGTCTGCTTGAACGGCACCATTTCGAGTCGGGCAAGGCCGTGTTTGAACGCAAGGCGATACAGCACCATGACCATCTCGTGTGCATCCGTTGCGGTCAGGTGGAGGAATTCCACGACGAGGAAAT
>JAITAJ010000053.1 GCA_031284185.1 Accumulibacter sp.
ACCCCAACAAAGCAGAGTCAATGATTGAAATATCGCGAGCTTCGGCAGGGCGGGTGACTGGACGATTGGGCAGCGGAGGGGGATGTGCCGAGGTCGTCGGTGCGGAGGGTGATCCGTCCGCCCACGGGACGATTGCCATCGTCCCCTACGCCCCACGTCGCTTTGCTCGCCCAACCCGACGCTGAACCCGAGCGCCCGGTTTTTCCATCACCCCCGGCGCGACAGCGCCGCAAACTCATCTGTCTTCTGTCTTCTCAAACCGCTGTCCTCTGAAACCCTGTCTTCTCTAACCTCTGTCTTCTGAACCTAATCCCTCGCCTTTTCCACCGTCCACACCGCCAGAATCAAACATGCCACTCCGGTCGCCACCAGCACCGCGAACGGCAGCCACTCCGGCGCGTCGCCGACGGCGGCGGCGCGAATGGCTTGGGCGGCATGGGTCAGCGGCAGGACGCTCAATAGCGCTTGCGCCCAGTCCGGCAGGTTTTCGACGGGAAAAAAGGTGCCGCCGAGAAAGGCCATCGGCGTGATGATGAAATTGGTGAGCAGACTCTGGTCGGCATGACTCTTGACCAGCATGGCAAGGGCCACGGCCAGCGCGGAAAAGGTGAAACCGTTGAGCAGCACGGCCAACCAGAAGAATGGGCCATAGTGTGGCCACACGCCGAACAGCCAGCCCAGGACGATGACCACCAGCACCGACAGCGCGACGCGCGTCAATCCGGCACAAATCTCGCCCATGACATACGCCAGCCGACTGGCCGGCGCGGCCTGGATTTCCTCGAAGACACAGAAATAAAAACGGGCGACGTTGATCTCCTGCGCGATGGAAAATCCCTGCGTCATGCTGGTCATGGCGATCAGGCCCGGCACGAGAAATTCCAGATAGCTGCGCCCGCCCATCTCCAGATGCCGGCCCAGCGCGTAGCCGAAGGTCAACATGTAGAGCAGCGGAGAAACCGCCATGCCCGCGATCTGCCGCTTGAGCCGGCGCTTGAGAATCAGGAGTTCCCGCAGATATACCGCCAGAAACGCGCTCATTCCGTCACCCTCTTTCCAGTCTGCGCGAGGAAGGCATCTTCCAGGTTCACCCGCCGCAACGCGCCCTCGAATTCGTTTTCGGCCAGATAGCGGCGCGCTTCTTCACGCGCCTCGAAGTAGCGCGTTTCGATGCCGGCGTCGCCGAAACGATCGACCACCCAGGCGCCCAGCGCGGCCACCAATTCCGCCGGCGTGCCCTGGCTGACCAGCCGGCCTTGATGGATGAAGGCCACGCGGTCGGCCAGAAACTCGGCTTCTTCGATGTAATGCGTGGTCAGGAAGACCGTCACCCCGTCCTGACGGATTTTCTTGATCAGCCCCCACAGGCGGCGGCGAATCGCCGGGTCGAGACCGACCGTCGGCTCGTCGAGAAACAGGAGGCGGGGACGGTGCAGCAGGGCGCGGGCGATCATCAGGCGGCGCTTGAGGCCGCCGGAAAGCGTCTTGACCAGGCTGCCGGCGCGCTCCTCCATTTCGACGTACTCCAGCAGCTCGCGGCTTCGGGCCTGGCGGTCGGCCCGGCTCATGCCGAACAGCAGGCCGTGAATCTCCAGGTTCTCGCGCACCGAAAGCTCGCCGTCGAGGTTGAGGTTCTGCGCGGCGAGGCCGCACAGCCTTTTCACCGCCAGCGGTTCCCGCGCGAGGTCGTGGCCGCCGATCAGCGCGCGACCGGAAGTCATCGCCGTCATGCCGTTGAGGATGCGAATGACAGTGGTCTTGCCGGCGCCGTTCGGCCCGAGAAAGGCGAAGAATTCGCCGGCCGCGACCGAAAGGCTCAGGCCGTCGAGGGCCTTGGCTGAACCGTAAACCTTGACCAATTTTTCCAGTTGGATCATTTTTTTAGGAGATGAAAGATGAAGGATGAAACGCCCGGTTCCTCCGTTGGGAGGGCGAGGCACAGCCCCGCATCGTTTCTCTTCTTATTTCTTTATCCAGACATGGGTGATTTCCCCAAATACGAATTTTCGGTAAACGTTTGCTTCCTTGTAAGCCTCATTTATGGAATCCCTGGCTTCCCGCGCGCAAAAATCATCGGGATTGGGTGTGGTGAGCGCCGTTAATTTACATTCGATGATCAGTCTGGCTTCCTTGAAAGACATGTCTCCGGAAGGAGTCTGAACACTCGTCAATTCGACTTCTTTCATTTTCTCACTATCTCTTCCTGATTTGCTTCCCAGAAAGAGTATTTGTTTCTTATATTCATTCGGGAAGTAGGAGAGTGTGTATGTCTGTTCCTTTTGAACCAGTTCGAGCGTATAACGGTCTGCCCGAAGAATGCACCAGGTGGCGGGTTTCATGAAGAGAAGCCCGAAACCACCTCCGCTGCTTATCATGGAATTGTAATGGTCTTCCTTGCCCGCGGTAAGAACCGGGAAAACCTTTCCTACCAAGGTAAATACATTGTCGCCTATCTCTTCCGGAGAAATCTGTTTGAATAATTGATCGAAGTCCATCTCTTCGACATTTGCATGATTCGTTTTTTCATTCATTTTTCGTGTCCCTTTCGAGCCGTCGAAAACGCGCCTTCGCTCGATGAGCCGCCCGGATCGGGCAAGTATGCCCGACCTGGGCATCGGCCACGGCTCACGGTTTTCCACATTTCACTTTTCACTACGACGTTTCACCTTTCACTCCACGAGACTCCGCCTTCTTTCGCCGAATCGCTTCCAGGTTGTCGGCCATTTCCATCAGCGGCTGACGGCGGACCCGATGGGGCAGGGACAGGTCGGCGGCGTTGTCGATGTCTTCCGGGCGGACTTCGCCGCGCCCCTCGAAGGCCGCCAGCGCGCGCGCCGTCCTGAGGATGACGATATCGCCGCGGTGCCCGTCGACGCCGACTTCCAGGCAGAGGCGGGCGATGCGGAACAGGAGTTCGCGCTCGACCGCGGCTTCGGAGGCCAGTATCCGCCGCGCCCGTTCGATACGCGCGGCGAGCGCCTCGGACTCGGCGCGCCATTTCAGGGCGAAGGCTTCGGGATCGCGGTCGAAGGCCGCGCGCCGCTCCATCACCGCCACCCGGCTTTCGGGATCGGCGATGCCTTCGATGTTGACGCACAGGCCGAAGCGGTCGAGCAACTGCGGCCGCAGTTCGCCTTCTTCGGGATTCATCGTGCCGACCAGCGTGAAGCGCGCCGGGTGGATGAAGCTGATGCCCTCGCGCTCGATGGTGTTGACGCCCATCGCCGCCGAGTCGAGGAGCACGTCGACCACGTGGTCGTCGAGCAGGTTGACTTCATCGACGTAGAGAATCCCGCGATGCGCGGCGGCCAGCAGCCCCGGTTCGACCCTCTTTTCGCCCGATTTGAGCGCCTGTTCGAGATCCAGCGAGCCGACCACGCGATCCTCGGTGGCGCCGACCGGCAATTCGACGACCGCCACCTTGCGCGTCTCGCGGATGACCGGCGCGTCCTCCCGGATTCCCAGATTGCGCCGGATTTCCAGCAGAACGTCCAGCTCGCCGTCCGGCGAGAGCGAAAACGGATCGTCGCGGATGACCGGGATTTCCGGCAGGATGTCGGCCAGCGCCCGCACGGCGGTAGACTTGGCCGTGCCCTTTTCGCCGCGGATCAGCACCCCGGAGAGGCCCGGATCGATCACGTTGAGAATCAGCGCCAGCTTCATGCGTTCCTGGCCGACGATGGCCGGGAAGGGGTAGACGGGGTTCGCTTTACTCATGCGTCGTTTCCTCAATGACGTTGTACGGAGCTATTCGAGGGATCAGGAAAGGGGAGACGGAAACCAATCGGATCCCTGTTTCATTCATTGTTCCTCACGATGCCCACCAAAGCCTCGGCCTTCAGCTCGTTGATCCGGAAATAGTCCGCGCCCAACGCGCCGGCCAGTTCGTTGGCCAAGCCAAAGTTCACCGCGCCGGCTTCCTCGGTATCGACCACGACGTACTTGACCCGATCTTCCCGGCGCATCGCCCCGGCCAGGCGCCAGGCTTCGCGCAGCGGGTTTTCGCCCGGCCCCTTCAGCGCCACGTTGCTCCGGCCGTCGGTAATAATCAGGACGATCGGGCGGGCCAGCGGGTTCTTCGTCAGCGCGTTATTGACTTCCGTCCAGGTGCGGGACAGACCGGCGGAAAGCGGCGTGCGGCCACCAACCGGCATTTCGGCGAGCAGCTTTCCGGCGAGGTCCACCGAGGTGGTCAGCGGCAGATTGAGAGTCGCTTCTCGGCGCCGGAAGGAAATCAGCGCGACGCGGTCGCGCTTCCGGTAGGCGTCGAGCAACAGCGACATGACGGCGCCCTTGGAGGCCGCCATGCGCCCTCGCGCGCCCATCGAGCCGCTGGCGTCCACGGTGAAAAACAGATAGCCGCCCAAGCGTTTTTCCCGGACTTTCTCGCGCACGTCGATTGGTTTCAGGACGATGGCCAGCGATGAATCCCCGCGCCGCGCGAGCTGATGCGGCGCGGCGGCGCGCAGCGTGGCGTCGAGCGCCAGATCGCCCGCGCCGAGGTCGGGGCCGCTCTTGACGTAGCGCCCCTGCTTCTGCGAAACGCGGCTGCGGCTGCGCCTTCCCGAGCCGCGCCGGCGCTGCCGGTCCTTGGCCGCTTGCAGACTCTTGACGCGGAAGGTTTCGCCGATGCGGAAGACGCTTTCCCGCGGCGCGGCGTCGTCGCCGGATTGGCCGTCGTCCGTTTCCCCGGACGGATTCTCGCTCGGGGCTTCGCCTCGTTCCGGCGCGGGCGCGTCCTCGCGTTCTTCCCGATTTTCCGGCGGCGGCGCTTCGGGCGTCTCGGAATCGCCCTCCTTTTCCGGCTCTTCTGGCGGCGGCGGCGGCTGTGGTGGGGGCGGCGGCGGGGGCGGCGGAGGCGGAAGCGCGTCGCGCCGCCGATGC
>JAITAJ010000102.1 GCA_031284185.1 Accumulibacter sp.
ATCCGGATGGCCGGCAGGCTGCCGAGCGCCGTCACCACGAAAACCAGGATCGCCACGAGCGGCGCGACCACGCCCTTGACCGCGATCGCCGAACCGAAAACGCCGTGGCCGATGATCTGAGCGAAGAGGAGGCCGGCAAAATAACCGCAGACGCCGCCAAGGAAGGCGGCGATGAGGATTTCGCTCAGGAACAGCCGCGAAATGGCGCCGTTGGTCGCGCCCAAGGCTTTCAGGACGCCGATTTCCGCGCTCCGCTCCATGACGTTGGCCGTCACCAGGTTCGATATGGCCAGCGCCGAGCAGGCCATCGCCAGCACGGTCAGGAGCAGCATCAACAACTGGGTCTTGGCCAGGATGGCGCCTTCCGATTCGGCCACCTGGAGGATCGGCTTGACCCGCGTTCCGGGAAGGATTTCCTCGATCTGGTAGGCGATCGAGCTGATGTACGCGGTGCAGTACCAGGTGTCCCATTCCATGCGCGACAGGCTGCCGGGGTCCTGCGCGGCGCGGCGGGCAAGCTCGTTTTCCGGCGTGGTCAGCGCGCTGACCTCGACCCGCTGCACCCGCCCCGCCCGGTTCGAGAGATCCTGGGAAAGCCGCATCGCGCCGAAGATCCGTTCGTCCTCCTCGCCGCCGCCGTGGAAGACGCCGCGGACCGTGACGGCGGCGCTCTGCGCCGCGCCCGGCGCCTCGATCTCGAAGCGGTCGCCCACGCCGAGGCCGAGCCGGGCGGCCAGCGTCTCGCCGACCAGGACGCCGTACAGGTCGTCGTCGCTGCCGGGCTGCCCCTCGATGTCCCACCAGGTCTTGAGGCGGGTCATGCCGGTGTCGACTTCGTCGCCGGTGGGCAGCTTGAGGTGCCGGTCGAACCAGGTGCCGATCAGCGAGGTCTCCAGGCCGCCGATCCTGACCCGGGTTTCCAGATAGGGCGCGAAGTCGACGATGTTGTAGGCCCAGAAAATCATCTTGATCTTGTAGAGCTCGGCTTCGGCGATGTATTCCCCGGCGCTTTCGGACGCCGCTTCGTTGCCTTCGCCGCCCTCGACGCTGTACAGCTCGCTGATCAGCGAGGCCCCGCGCGGGACGACGTTGAGGTTGGCGCCATAGGTCTTCAGTTCCTGATTGACCTTGTCGCCGACGTCGAACATGACGTTGAGCATCGCCGTCGCCAGGGAGACGCCCAGGCCCACGGCGAAGGCGATCATGACCCGCTTGCCCTTGCGGCGGAACAGGGCGCCCTTCAGCATTTTCCAGAACATGGCTCGATCCTCGCGATGGGTTTCGCGCCCGTCATTGCCGGGCGCGCCGCCCGGACTCCGATGGTCTCGCCCGCTTCACGGTTTTTTTTGCGGGCGGGACGCCCGCGCTCCATTGAAAAACATCTTTCATCGTTGATCCGCCTCGGTCGACGCTTGCATGCTCATTCAAAACGCTTCTTCTCCGCTTCCAGATCCCCGGCGTTGATCCTCAACTTGCCCTCGGACACGCTGAATTTGAGCGGTACCGGGTTGCATCCGCCGGGAAAGCCGATGGTCGCCTTGTTCATCACCACGTCGCAGAGCTTGCAGACGACCTGATCCTTGCGCTGGTAATAGCCGGTGGGTCCGCAGATGTCGCAGGCATCGAGTCCGACGCCGTAGGCCGACTCGCTCTTCTTGATGACGATGAAACGCACCGCGGTTCCGCCGGAGGCCGTGAATTGATGGCGGTGGAGATTGCCGTCGCTGATCTCATCCAGGGCGAGGCTCACGACGCCGTCCGCCGCCGCGACCTCCACCGGCGGCGAGATTTCCACTTCCCGGTTGGCGTGGCTTCGCAAGACGGTGACGGTGATCAGCGAAACCGCCAGACAGACGGCAAGGAGTCCGCAATGGCGCAACTGCCCGCGGTGGTCGGCTCTCATCAGGCGCACCTGCGCCGGGTTGGCGCCGGTCAGCGCGGTCAGGCGCAGCTTGACGGCCAGCGCTGCCGCCCAGAGCGCGAGCAGGATCATGAAGGCGTAGGCGAAGCCGTTCTCGTGGCTCAGGAGCGCGATGATCAGGCTCATCAGCCATCTGGGCCGGGGGATCAGGTTGCGGCCGACCAGTATCTGGACGACCTCCAGGGATTGTTGCAGGAGAAAAATCGTCACGGCGGCGGAGGCGATGACCAGGAAAACCCGCTCCGGAGTTTTGCCGGCCAACCTGTAAACGGCCAGCCCGAGCAGAAACATCGTCGTCAGGGCGGCGGCATACCCGAGCACCTTGTACAGAAAATCGGCGTTGTAGATGGTCTCCATGCCGACGGCGAACTCGAACGGCGAGAGCAGGATGTCCGGCAGGCATTCGGCCAGGACGAAACCCGCCAGGACGGAAAGGACGATCCGGAGAAAATTCCGCGCCGCCGCCGATTCCGGCCTGAAGCCTTGCCGCGCCAGCGCCGGAAAAAGGAGGAAAAGCAGGGAAAAGACAATCGAGGGCAGCATGACGCCCAGGTCATAGTATTCCCGGACGGCAAAGCCGGTATTGCGTTTCAGGACGGCATAGACGAGGGCCGCCGCCATGCCCAGGAGCGCGCCCGGCGCAAGAAGCGTCTTTCCATC
>JAITAJ010000063.1 GCA_031284185.1 Accumulibacter sp.
ACAGATGAGTTTGCGGCGCGTCGCGCCGGAGTGATGGACGGAAAACCGGGTGCTCGGGTTCAGAGGACAGAGAGTTGAGAGGACAGAGGACAGATGAGTTTGCGGCGCTTCGCGCCGGAGTGATGGAGGAAAAACCGGGTGCTCGGGTTCAGAGGACAGAATCTTGAGAAGACGGAAGACAGATGAGTTTGCGGCGCTCCGCGCCGGAGTGATGGACGGAAAACCGGGCGGTCGGGTTCAGAGGACAGAATCTTGAGAAGACGGAAGACAGATCGGCTTGGGCGCTCCGCGCCGGAGCGAGGGAGGAAAAACCGGGCGCGGGGTTCCCTGTCTTCCGTTCTCTCAAATCGCTGTCCTCTGAAACCGCCACCGGGTAAAATCCGCCAGTCTTCAGAAAGGGAAACATCATGACCCCGGAACAGGTTTCACCGGCGCGGGAAGCCGCCGTCCTCGCCGAGGCGCTGCCGTACATCAGGCGCTTTCACGGCAAGACCATCGTGGTGAAGTTCGGCGGTAACGCGATGATAGACGAGAAACTCAAGCAGTGCTTCGCGCGCGACGTGGTATTGCTCAGACTGGTCGGCATGAACGTCATCGTCGTGCACGGCGGCGGGCCACAGATCGAGAATCTGCTGGCGCGGGTCGGGAAAAAGGGAGAATTCATCCAGGGCATGCGCGTGACCGACGCCGAAACGATGGAAATCGTGGAAATGGTGCTCGGCGGCCAGGTCAACAAGGATGTGGTCAACTTGATCAACCAGGCCGGCGGCATGGCGGTCGGACTCACCGGCAAGGATGGCGGCATGATCCGGGCCAGAAAACTTCACCTGCACAGCCGGGACAATCAGGCCGATCTGATCGATATCGGCATGGTCGGCGAAATCACCCGGATCGATCCGGCACTGATCGACCATCTGCAGGTCGGCGCCTTCATTCCGGTCATCGCGCCGATCGGCGTCGGCGACGACGGAGAAACCTACAACATCAACGCCGACGTCGTTGCCGGCAGGCTCGCCGAAACCCTCAAGGCCGAAAAACTGGTGCTGCTGACCAACACGCCGGGCGTTCTCGACAAGGCCGGCCAGGTCATCACCGACGTCACGCCGAAACAGATCGACGCCATGCTCGAAGACGGAACGCTGCACGGAGGCATGCTGCCGAAGATCGGCTCGGCGCTCGACGCCGCCCGCGGCGGCATCGGGAGCGTACACATCATCGATGGCCGCGTCGAACACGCCTTGCTGCTGGAAATTCTCACCAGCCACGGCTTCGGCACGATGATCCGGTCGGTGTGAGCGCCGTGAGAGGCAAGGTCCGGCGCGCGCGGATATCCGGCGCGCGCCTCCCCGCATCGAGAACCGCCGCGCGGACTTGGCTGTTCGATCTGGACGACACGCTGCACGATGCCAGCGCGCGCATCTTCCCGCACATCGGGCGCCTGATGCGGGATTACATCCAGCGCCATCTGAACCTCGACGAAGCGCAGGCCACCGCGCTGCGCCAGCATTACTGGAAGCGCTACGGCGCCACCCTGTCCGGCCTGATGCGTCACCACGACATCGATCCCGAGGATTTCCTCCGGCAAACGCATCAGTTTCACGATCTGGCCGGCATGGTCGTGGTCGAACGCGGCCTGAAGGCCATGCTCAGGCGGCTGCCCGGACGCAAGATCCTCTTTTCCAACGCGCCGCTTCATTACGCGCGGGCCGTTCTCGCCATCGCCGGCATCGGACGCGCCTTCGACGCGATCTATTCGGTCGAACGCCTCCGCTTCCGGCCCAAGCCGGCGGCGCAAGGCTTCTGGCGGTTGCTGCGCGCGGAAAGGCTCGCGCCGGAGACATGCGTCATGGTCGAGGATTCCCTCCGCAATCTGCGCGCCGCGAAACGGCTCGGCATGACCACCGTATGGGTCGATCCGGGCACGCGCGGAGCGCCTTGCGCGGACGTCAGGATCGCCAGCGTGCTCGACCTGCCGCGCCGCCTCCGGCAACTGGGATTCATCACCACGAAAACATCATTGGGAGCGCAACATGGCCAAACCGGGTGAAAGACGATTGCAGATACTGCAAACGCTGGCCGGAATGCTCGAAGACCCCAAAGGGGAAAAAATCACCACGGCCGCCCTGGCCTCCAGGCTGAATTGTTCGGAAGCGGCGCTGTACCGCCATTTCGCCAGCAAGGCGCAGATGTTCGAGGGATTGATCGAATTCATCGAAACCAGTCTGTTCGGCGTCATCAACCAGATTTCCGGCAACGAGACCGACGGTCTGCGGCAGATCGAGCTGATTCTTTCCCTGCTGCTCAATTTTTCCCAGCGCAATCGCGGCATGACGCGCGTGCTCATCGGTGACGCGCTGGTCCATGAGAAGGAGCGATTGCAGCTACGCATCAATCTGCTGCTCGACAAGATCGAGGCGGCGATGAAGCAGGCGCTGCGCGTCGCCGCCACTCAGGGCCGTCTCTCGCCGGACGCCGGTTTCGCGGAGCTGGCCAACCTCCTACTCTGTTACGTCATCGGGCGCTGGCAGCAATACGTCAAAAGCGGCTTCACCCGCGAACCCACCGCCTACTGGGCGCGGCAATGGCCGATGCTCTGCGTCGCTTGCCTTTATCAGAAGACAGAATTTCAGAAGACAGAATTCCAGAGGACAGAAACTTGAGAAGACAGAAGACAGATAAATTTGCGGCGCTTCGCGCCGGAGTGGTGGAGGGAAAACCGAGCGCTCGGGTTCAGAGGACAGGGAAATCGAGCGCTCGGTTTTCCGTTCATCATCGGCGCGAAGCGCCGCAAGCTGACCTGTCCTCTGTCTTCTGTCCCCTGTCTTCTGTCTTCTGTTCCCTGTCTTCTGTCCTCTGTCCCCTGTCTTCTGTCTTCTGTCCCCTGAAAATGGTAGAATGCGCTCCGTTTCCATGCGCGTCCGAGGCCATCGCCTTCATGGCCAGGCCGGTTTCCCGGCCGGTTTCCCGTTTTCTCCCGGATTTTTCTTTCATTCATTTCATACGAGGTACCGAAATGGCCGCCATCAGACAGGAAGACCTGATCCAGAGCATCGCCGATGCGTTCCAGTACATCAGTTACTACCATCCGCTCGATTTCATCACGGCGCTCGGCGAGGCTTACGCGCGCGAGGAGTCGCCCGCCGCCAAGGATGCGATCGCTCAGATTCTGACCAATTCGCGCCTGTCCGCCGAGGGCCACCGCCCGGTTTGCCAGGATACCGGCATCGGCACGGTGTTCCTGAAGGTCGGCATGAACGCGCAATGGGCCGGCGCCACGATGAGCATACAGGAAATGGTCAACGAAGGCGTCAGACGCGCCTACACCGATCCGGTCAATCCGCTGCGCGCTTCCGTGCTCGCCGATCCGGCGGGCAAACGCAGGAATACCCGGGATAACACGCCGGCCATCGTGTATTACGAGATCGTGCCGGGCGACGGGATCGAAGTCATCTGCGCGGCCAAGGGCGGCGGTTCGGAGGCCAAGGCCAAGTTCGCCATGCTCAATCCGTCCGACGATGTCGTCGAATGGGTGCTCAAGACCGTGCCACAAATGGGCGCGGGCTGGTGCCCGCCGGGCATCATCGGCATCGGCATCGGCGGTACGCCGGAAAAGGCGATGCTGATGGCCAAGGAGTCGCTGATGGCGCCGATCGACATGCGCGAGCTGAAGGCGCGCGGCGCGAAGACGCGGGCCGAGGAACTGCGCCTCGAATTGTATGAGAAGATCAACGCGCTGGGCATCGGCGCGCAGGGACTCGGCGGCCTGACCACCGTGCTCGACGTCAAGGTGCTCGATTACCCGACACACGCGGCCAATCTGCCGGTCGCCATGATCCCGAACTGCGCGGCCACGCGCCACATCCATTTCCACCTCGACGGCAGCGGCCCGGCCCGGCTTGAGCCGCCGAAACTGGCGGATTGGCCGGCGGTCACCTGGACGGCGGATACCCAGTCCGCCACGCGCGTCGATCTGAACACGCTGACACGGGCACAGGTGTCCTCGTGGAAAGTCGGCCAGAAGCTGCTCCTGAACGGCAAGATGCTGACCGGGCGCGACGCCGCGCACAAGCGTATCCAGAGTATGCTGGACAAGGGCGAGAAGCTGCCGGTGGACTTCACCAACCGCGTCATCTATTACGTCGGCCCGGTGGACCCGGTCGGCGATGAAGCGGTCGGCCCCGCCGGCCCGACGACGGCGACGCGCATGGACAAGTTCACGCGCATGATGCTGGAGAAGACGGGACTCATTTCGATGGTCGGCAAGTCGGAACGCGGCTCGGCCGCCATCGAGGCGATCCGGGACAACCAGTCGGCCTATCTGATGGCCGTCGGCGGCGCCGCCTACCTGGTGGCCAAGGCGATCCGGGCGGCCCGGGTCGTGGCTTTCGAGGATCTGGGCATGGAGGCCATCTACGAATTCGACCTCGTCGACATGCCGGTCACCGTCGCGGTGGATTCGACGGGAACGTCGCTGCATACCATCGGCCCGATGGAGTGGTGCCGGAAGATCGGTAAGATTCCGGTCGACGCCCTGTTTGGCAACAAGCACTGAGCGCGCTTCCGGGCGCGTCGGCGCCGCCGGCCTCCGAAGAGGGTCTTTTGAAGCCGGCACATGCCGGCTTCCTTGCTTTTCCGAAAGAAACTCCATGAATATCGAACGCCACGGAACCACGCGCCGCTATTCCGACGTCGTTGCGCGGGGGGATACCGTGTATCTCGCCGAAGTGCCGGAATCGCTCGATGCCGACATCGCCGGGCAGACCCTGGACATGCTGGCCCGCGTGGAGAGGCGGCTGACTCAGGCGGGAAGCGACAGGTCGCGCCTGCTGCTGGCCACCATTTATCTGCGCGACATGGCCGATTACGACGGAATGAACGCGGTCTGGGATGCGTGGGTGCCGGCGGGCGCGGCGCCCGCGCGGGCCTGCGTCGAGGCCCGGCTGTCCCATCCCGGGATGCGCGTCGAGATCGTGCTCATCGCCGCGCGCTGCCCCTGAGATGATCGGCGTCTTCGACAGCGGCATCGGCGGCTTGTCGGTACTGGCCGCCATCGCCCGCGCTCTGCCGCGCGCGGACCTCCTGTATTTTGCCGATACGGCGCATGTTCCGTATGGGAACAAGGATGACGCGGCCATCCGCGCGCGCGCGCTGCGCATCGGCCGGTATCTCGCGGAGCAGGGATGCCGGCAGATCGTGGTGGCCTGCAATACCGCCACGGCGGCGGCGGTCGCGGCGCTGCGCGAATCGCTGCCGCGCATTGGCGTGATCGGCGTCGTGCCGGGTATCAAGCCGGCGGCGGCGGCCTCGAAAAGCGGGCGCATCGCCGTGCTGACGACGGTATCGACCGCGCGCAGCGAGCGGCTCGCGCGCCTGATCCGGCAACATGCCGGCGCGCTGCGGGTCGACATCCTGCCGTGCCCGGATTGGGCGACGAAGGTGGAAACCCTGCAACTGGACGACCCGGACTTCGCGGGAACGGCGCGCCGCCTGCTGGAGCCGGTTCTGGCCGCGGGCGCCGACCACGTCGTGCTCGGCTGCACGCATTACGCCTTCCTCGTGCCGGTGCTGCAACCGATCGTGGCCGGACGCGCGGCGCTGGTCGACGTGGCGGAGGCCGTCGCCCGGCAATGCCGGCGCCTGGCCGGGGAGGACGGCGAGACCGCCGGTCAGGGCCGCCTGACGTTGAGCGCGACCGCGTCTCCTGAAAGGCTGCGCCGGGCCTTGACTCTCCTGGGGCTGGAATCGCTGGCCGCGCGTCTGTCCGGTCCGGCGATCCTGGCGGATGTCTGACCGGCGCGAGGAAAAGATGAAGTTCCCGCCGGCGCGGTTTCTCGCCTCGGAACGCGAACGAGGGATCGCGCTCGTCCTGATCACCACCGTGCTCTTCGTGATCCATGACGGCATCTCCAAGTATGTGGCGCGTCATTACCCGGTGACCGAAGTCCTGTGGGTTCGCTACCTGGTGCACGTGACGTTCATGCTGGCGGTGTTCGGACCCCGCATGCGCCTGAATCTGGTGAGGGCGCGCCGCCCGGTGTTGCAGATCGTGCGCGCCTTGCTTCTGGTCTGTTCGTCCTTCGTGTTCATGAATGGCCTGCGCTATCTTCCGCTGGGGGATTCGACGGCGATTTATTTCCTCACGCCCTTGCTGGTCACCGCGTTCTCGGCGCCGCTGCTGGGTGAAAAAGTCGAAGCGCGCAACTGGCTGGCCGTTTTTCTGGGATTCGGCGGCGTGCTCATCATCGTCCGGCCCGGCGGCGGCATGTTGCAGGCGGCGGCGATCTTCCCCTTTCTCTCGGCGTGCTGTTCCAGTTTTTACCAGATCATCACGCGCAAATTCAGAGGGTCGGAAAATCCCGTCACGACGCACTTCATCACCGGGCTGACCGGCGTGGTGGTCACCGGCCTGACCTGGCAGTCGAGCTGGGCGATGCCGGTCTTGCCTCATGCCCTGCTCATGATTGCCCAAGGGTTCGCGGCGGGCGTCGGGCATTATCTGCTGATCGAGGTGTTCCAGCGAATGGGGCCTGCCGTAGCGGCGCCGTTCACTTATACGCAGCTTGTCTGGGCCATGCTGTTCGGCCTGGCCGTCTTCGGAGAAATCCCCGACGCGGGATCGATTCTGGGAAGTCTGATCATCGTCGCCAGCGGGATATATCTGGCGCGCTTTCAGAGGACAGGAATCAGAGGACAGCGGTTTGAGAAGACAGTGCCAGAGGCAGAGGACAGAGGATAGAAGTCAGAAGACAGATGAGCTTGCGGCGCTGTCGCGCCGTTCAGAGGACAGAAAACCAAGTGCTCAGGTTCAGAGAACAGCGGTTTGAGAAGACAGAAGACAGATCAACTTGCGGCGCTTCACGCCGGGGGATGGACGAAAAACCGGGCGCTTGGTTTTGCCATCTCATCCGGCGCGAAGCGCCCAAACTCATCTGTCATCTGTCCTCTCAAATCGCTGTCCTATGGAACTGTCCTCTGAAAGCCAAACGCTACCGACGAGTCCCTCGATTGGCCGGAAGCGCGTCTTGTAGCTCATCTTGCGGCATTCTCGAATCCAGTAGCCGAGATAAAGATAGGGCCACCCGTTGGCGAGGCAACGATGGATTTGCCAGAGCACGCCGTAGGTGCCCAGACCCGCCGCCGGCAGTTCCGGGTCGAAGAAGGTGTAAACCGACGAGAGCCCGTCGTCCAGCGCGTCGATGAGGCTGACCATGCGCAGCCGGCCAGCATCGCGGAATTCCACCAGCCGGGTATCGACCAGACTGCGCAGCAGAAATTGCGCGTATTGCTCGCGATGATCATCCTCCATGCCGCCGCCGGAATGGCGGCTTGCCTGGTAGCGCTGATAGAGAAGATAGTGTTCCTCGAAGAAAGCGAGCGGACACTCACGCGCTTCGAGCGTCCGGTTCGCTTTCAGGCAACGCCGCTGGCTGCGGTCGGGAACGAACCGGGCGACCGGCACGCGAACCGGCACGCAGGCATGGCAGACCTCACATGCCGGACGATACGCGACCTCGCCGCTGCGCCGGAATCCGCGCCTGATCAGCTCTCCGTAGATGCCGGCATCGATCGACGACGGCGGAACGGCTACGCGCAGGATGGCTCGCCGGTCGGGGAGATAATGGCAGGGATGGGGCGCCGTGTCGTGGAACAGCGGCAGCGACGGCGGAGGATCGGCATCGGCGAGGCGCGTCATCATGCCTCCGGCTCACGGACGCGCTCCCACGCGCGCGCCGCCATGTCCGCCGGCCAGCGGCCACACAGGGGCGGGATGACGATCAACGCTTGCAGGCGGCGGATGAATTCGTCGCGCGGAATCTCGCGGGCGCCGAGCGAAGCGAGATGCGTGGTACTCATCTGGCAGTCGATCATGCCGAATCCCAGCTCATCGAGGAAACGCGCGAGGTGAGCGATGGCGATCTTCGAGGCGTCGGTGACATGCGCGAACATCGATTCTCCGTAGAACATCTTGCCGATGGCAAGGCCGTACAGGCCGCCGGCGAGCCGTCCGTCGATCCACGTCTCGACCGAGTGCGCGTAGCCGAGTTCATGCAGCCGGACGTAGGCGGCCCGGATCTCGGGCACGATCCACGTGCCCGCCTGGCCCGGGCGGAATGTTTCGGCACATGCCTCGATGACCGCCTCGAAACGGGTATCCAGACAAACGCGATAGTTGCCTTTGCGCAGACTCTTGCGCAAGGAACGCGAAATCCTGAACTCGCCGGGGAAGAGCACCATGCGCGGATCGGGACTCCACCAGAGAACGGGGTCGCCCGGCGAATACCACGGGAAAATGCCGTCGATGTAGGCGCGCACGATGCGCTGGGAAGTCAACTCGCCGCCGGCGCAGAGCAGGCCGTTAGGCTCGCGCAGGGCAAGCTCGAGCGGCGGGAAGCCCTCCGTGTCTCTCAACCAGGGAATCACGTTTCAGAAGACAGAATCTTGAGAGGACAGAAGACAGATGAGCCTGGGCGCTTCGCGCCGAGTGATGACGGGGAAACCGAGCGCTCGGTTTCTCTGTCCTCTCAAGATTCTGTCCTCTGAACCCGACCGAAGTGGCTGCGTGTAAATCGCTCATTTATATCTCAGAATGGTGGACGGGAAGCTCAGGGGATTATACGATCCGGCGAGGATTTCGCGGACAGGGGGGCAGAGGACAGATGCGTCCGAGCGCTTCGCGCCGGGGGATGACGGGAAACCGGGCGCTCGGTTTCTCTGTTTTCTCAAGATTCTGTCCTCTGAAACGGCCCTCCGTTTGCGATTCAGGGAAATAAAAACGGAAATCGTTGTCCAAGCCACCATGAAGAGAGATGGACGGAAGCTACCGCACGCGACGCTGGAAGAAATGCGTCTGACGGCACTCGAGCGGATGAAACAAGGGGAAACGCCGTCGGAGGTCGCGACGGCGTTCGGTCTGCATCGCAGCTGGGCGTACAAGGTATTGACCAAGGCGCGGGGACGGGGACGCGGTAAGCGCGCCTTGCTTTCGAGCAAAGGCACGGGACGCCCGCGCAAGCTGACGACGGCGCGGGAGTGGCAGATATTCAAGTGGCTCAACGGCAAAAGCCCATATCAGCACGGCCTCGGATTCACCTTGTGGTCGCGGCAGTCGGTCGGCGATCTGATCGAGCGCAAATGGGGCATCCACCTGAGCCTGGCCAGTATCGGCGGCTTGCTCATACACCTGGGGCTGAGGCCGCGAAAACCGCTGTGGTGGATCGGCGATGAAGCCCCGGAAGCGATGACGCGCTGGCGGGCGGAAATCTACCCGGAAATCATGCGCAAGGCCAGACGGGAAAATGCCGAACTCTGCTTCTGGGAGGAATCGGATTTTCGCGTCGACACGGTGCGCGGAAGAACGAACGCCGGCGCAACCGGCGCCCGAACGGCGTCAATGCGCCCGTCTGGTTTCGGCGGCGAACAGCAAGGGAGGCTTCTGGCTTGCCGCCCACAGCGACGACGGCGACCCGAGCGGCGAATCGCTCGTGAGCCTGTTGCGCCAGATAATGAAGGGTCGCCGCAAGCGTCTGCACCTGGTGCTCGACGACCGGCCCGCGCACAAGAGCCAGGCCGTGCGTGATTACGTCGATAGCCTCCAGGGCAAGCTGACCCTGCATTTCCTGCCCGCCGACGCGCCGGATTCCGGTTCCGGTGAATCGGCCTGAATCAGAGGACAGGGTTCAGAGGACAGATTTTAGAGAAGACAGAAGACAGATGAGTTTGCGGCGCTGTCGCGCCGGGAGGGATGGAAAAACCGGGCACGGTTCAGAGGACAGGGTTTCAGAGGACAGCGGTTTGAGAGGACAGAAGACAGATGAGTT
>JAITAJ010000243.1 GCA_031284185.1 Accumulibacter sp.
GCTCTTCCGATCTGCCGCTGATCCAGTGCGCCAGCGGCATGGTCATGTACGATCCCGAATATCTGCGCCTTGCGCGCGCGCTGTGCGACCGCTTCGACGTCCACCTCATCTGCGACGAGATCGCCGTCGGCTGCGGACGCGCCGGCACCTTCTTCGCCCACCGGCAGGCGGACATCCGGCCCGATTTCCTGTGTCTGTCGAAAGGCATTTCCGGCGGTTACCTGCCGCTTTCGATCGTGCTTTGCGCCGACGACGTTTACCGGGCCTTCTACGATGACGCCACGGCGCGCGGCTTCCTGCACTCGCACTCCTACACCGGCAACGCGCTGGCCTGCCGCGCCGCGCTGGCGACGCTCGACATCTTCACGGAAGACCGGGTGCTCGAACGGAACCTGGACCGCGCGCGAAAACTCGCCGACGCGCTGGCGCCGCTGGCCGACCACCCGAGCGTCCGCCACCTGCGTCAGCGCGGCATGATCATCGCCTTCGACGTGGCGACCGGCGATCCCGGATTCCAGCGCCGCTTCTACCGCGCCGCGCTCGAACGCGAAACCCTGATCCGTCCGATCGGCAACACCGTTTATCTGATGCCGCCGTACATCATCGACGACGATGAAATCGCGCATCTCGGGCGTTCCGTGGACGGCGCGCTCAAGGCGTCGCTCGCCGCATGATCCAGGACGAACTCGAATACAGGCTGGCCGATCTCGAACGCGACGGCCTCCGGCGCCGCCGCCGCGTGCTCGAACTCCCCTGCGGCCCGCTCGCCCGCGTCGACGGGCGCGAGCTGATCAGCTTTGGCAGCAACGATTACCTGGGCCTGGCCAGTGATCCGGCGCTGATCGAGGCCGCCTGCGCCGGAGCGCGGCGATGGGGCGTCGGCAGCGGCGCCTCGCACCTGCTCAGCGGCCATCTTCTGCCGCACCAGACGCTTGAGGAAAGGCTCGCCGCGTTTACCGGATTCGACCGCGCCCTGCTTTTCTCGACCGGCTACCTGGCCAATCTCGGCATCGTCGCTTCCCTCGTCGGGCGCGGCGACGCGGTATTCGCCGACAGGCTCAATCACGCCTCGCTGATCGATGCCGTCCTGCTCTCGCGCGCCGAGCACGCGCGCTACCCGCACGGCGACGTCGAGGCGCTCGAACGGCAGCTCGCCGCCAGTCCGGCCAAACGCAAGCTGATTCTCACCGATGCCGTCTTCAGCATGGACGGCGACCTCGCGCCCCTGCCCCAACTGTTGCGTCTGGCCGAGCGCTTCGACGCCTGGCTGGTGCTCGACGACGCGCACGGCTTCGGCGTGCTCGGCAAGGAGGGCCGCGGTACTCTCAGCCATTTCGATCTTCCCGCCGATCCGCGCCTCGTTTACATGGGCACGCTGGGCAAGGCCGCCGGCGCCTCGGGCGCATTCGTCGCCGGTTCGGCGACGCTCATCGAATGGCTGCTGCAACGCGCGCGCACCTATGTTTTCACCACCGGCGCCAGCCCGATCATCGCCTGTGCCTTGCTGGCGAGCCTGGAACGAATCCAGTCGGGCGACGAACGGCGGCGCCATCTGCGACGGCTGGCCGACCATCTGCGCGACGGCCTGTCCGATTCCCGCTGGAAGCTCATCTCCTCGCCGACGGCGATCCAGCCGATCATCATCGGCGACAATGACGAAGCCCTGCGCGTCGCCCAGGCGCTCCTCGATCGTGGTCTATGGGTGCCGGCGATCCGTCCGCCGACGGTGCCCAAAGGCACGGCGCGGCTGCGCGTCTCGCTTTCCGCGGCGCACGATGAAGCGCACGTGCGGCGCCTCGTGGAAGCGCTTTCAGAGGACGGACTTCAGAAAACGAAAGCCGGAGAGGACAGAAGACAGATCGGCTCGCGGCGCTTCGCGCCGGGTGACGACGAGAAACCGGACGCTCGGTTTTTCCTCCCTCCCTCGGCGCGAAGCGCCCAAACCGATCCGTCCCCCGTCTTCCCGAACCTCTGTCTTCTGATCCATGGCTGGGGCATGGACCGCCGCATCTGGTCGCCTTGCCTTGCCGCGCTCGGAAACGTCGCCGAAACGCGCTTCGTCGATCTGCCGGGCTATGGCGAGGCGCCCGATCACGGGCTGGATTTCGCCGGAACCGCGCGTTTCCTGGCCGATTCACTGCCCGCGGGCGCCATCCTCTGCGGCTGGTCGCTCGGCGCCTTGCTGGCGATGCAGGCCGCGCTGCTCTCTCCGCGACGTGTCGGCGGATTGATCCTCGTCGGCGGCACGCCTTGCTTCATCCGGCGCAACGGATGGACGACGGCGCAAAGCCCGGCGATGCTGAAAAAATTTTCCGCCGACGTGAGCGACGACAGCCGGACGGCTCTGCGGCGCTTCGCCGCCCTGTTCAACCAGGGTGACGCGACGGCCCGCCTCACCGCTCGCGCCGCCGTCCAGGGCATCCTGTCGGCGCCGCCGGCAAGCGCCACGCTGCTCGCCGGACTCGATTGGCTGCGCGACGCGGACCTGCGCGAGCGCGTCCCGGAGATCGGCTGCCCGACCCTGCTGATCCACGGCGAGTGCGACCCGCTGATGCCCTTGGCCGCCGCGCGCTGGCTGGCCGAAAAGTTGCCGCGAGCGCGTCTCGACGTGTTCGCGGGCGCGGCGCACGCGCCCTTTCTCAACGATCCCGAACGCTTCGCCCGACTCGTCGGCGGCTTTCTCCATGACATCCGTACCGATCAAGCGGCGCGTTCGTGACACTTTCGAGCGGGCGGCGGCGACCTACGACAGCGCCGCCGCGATTCAGCGCCGCGTCTGCGACCGGCTGCTCGAAGAACTGTCCTGGGAAGACGGCGGCGCGCCGGAAAACATTCTCGACGCCGGCTGCGGCACCGGCTACGGCGCGGGCGGTTTGCGCCGGCGCTGGCCCGGCGCGCGCATCAGCGGCATCGATTTCGCGCCGGCCATGCTGGCACTGGCGCGCGGGGCGCTGGATCGGCGCCTGGCGGCGGACATCGAAAAATTGCCCTTCGCCGCCGGGAGCTTCGATCTGTGGTGGTCCAGCCTGTCGCTCCAGTGGTGCGACACGCGGGCCGCCTTCCGCGAGGCGGCCCGTGTGCTCGGGCCGGGTGGGCGGATCGCTTTCAGCACCCTGTGTCCCGGCACTTTCGCCGAATTACGCGCCGCCTTCGCCGAGATCGATCGCCATCGCCACACCCTCCCGTTCAGCGAACCCGACGCCGCACGGGACGCGCTGGTGCGGGCCGGACTGCGCGAAATCCGCCTGATCCGGGAAAAGCACACCGTCTTTCATCCCGACCTGAAAACCCTGTTGCGCTCGGTCAAGGACATCGGCGCCCAGAACGTCGGCGAGGGAAGACGCCCAGGCATGATGGGCCGCTCGGCCTGGCGGAAAGTCGAAGCGGCCTACGAGCGATTCCGCGCGCCGGACGGCCTTCCGGCGAGCTATGACGTGCTCCTGGGTTACGCGGCGCGATCGTGAAATGATGGCCTCGACGAAAAATTCTTCGATCCCGGGAAGCGCGAAGAAGTCCGCGTTTCGCTTTTCCTCCGCGATTTTCGCGGGCGCTTCGATCCTCGAAATCGTGCTTCGACCCCGGCGAAGGCGGGAATCGGAACCCGAACCCCACCCGCCGGGCGATGAGCGGGAAGCGGGCGGACTCCCGCGCTTTCCCGGTCGATCCGTCTCCCCCACGTCCTTCACCGTGTCTGAGGAATCGCCGTCATGAAACCCTCTCCCTCTCCCGCCTGGTTCGTCACCGGCACCGACACCGAGGTCGGCAAGACCTTCGCCACCTGTGCCCTGCTGCTCTCGCTGCGCAGGCAAGGATACCGCGCGGTCGGCATGAAGCCGGTCGCCGCGGGCACGGATGCCGATGGCAGAAACGAGGATGTCGAACGTCTGATCGCCGCCTCCGGCCTTGCCGCGCCGCGCGAACTGATCAATCCCTATCTCTTCCAGCCGCCGATCGCCCCGCACATCGCGGCGGACGAAGCCGGAGTCACCATCGACATCGGGCGCATCGCCGACGCCTTCGACCGCCTGCGCGGCATGGCCGACGCCGTTCTGGTCGAAGGCGTCGGCGGCTTCCGCGTGCCGCTCGACCGGCGCGGCGACGTTGCCGATCTGGCGCAGCGTCTGGCGCTGCCGGTCATTCTCGTCGTCGGCATGCGCCTCGGATGTATCAGTCACGCCCTGCTGACCGTCGATGCCGTTGCCGCGCGCGGCCTGACGCTGGCCGGATGGATCGCCAACCGCATCGACCCGTCGATGCCGCGCTTCGAGGAAAACCTGAGCGCCTTGCGCGAGCGCATCGATGTCCCGCTGTTCGGCGTCATTCCTCCCGCCAGCACTCCTGAACGCGCGGCGGATTGTTTGCGCTTTTCAGGGGGACAGGGTTCAGAGGACAGAGATTTGAGAGGACAGGGTTCAGAGGACAGAGATTTGAGAGGACAGAAGACAGATGAGCTTGCGGCGCTTCGCGCCGGAGTGAGAACGGAAAACCGAGCGCTCGGGTTCAGAGGACAGAGACTTGAGAGGACAGATGACAGATGAGCTTGCGGCGCTTCGCGCCGGGGTGAGAACGGAAACTCAAGCGCTCGGGTTCAGAGGACAGAGATTTGAGAGGACAGAAGACAGATGAGCTTGCAACGCTTTGCGCCGGGGTGAGAACGGAAACCCAAGCGCTCGGGTTCAGAGGGCAGAAACTTGAGAAGACAGATGACAGAGAATCCGAGCGCTCGGTCTTGCCATCTCATTCGGCGCGAAGCGCCGCAAACTCATCTGTCTTCTGTCTTCTCAAATCTCTATCCTCTGACCCCTGTCTTCTGAAATTGCGCGGACTCTACGTGATCACCCCGGAAATGCCGGACGCCGCCGATGGCCTCGCGCGTGTCCGCGCCGCGCTGCGCGGCGGAGCGCGGCTCATCCAGTACCGCGACAAATCCGGCGACGCGACGCGACGACGGACGATGGCTCTGGCGCTGCGCGCGCTGACCCGCGAGTTCGACGCGCGGCTGATCATCAACGACAGCCTGCCGCTGGCACTGGCCGTGGATGCCGACGGCGTTCATCTCGGCGGCGAGGACGGCGACCTGGCCGCCGCGCGGGAAGCGCTCGGCAACGGCCGAATACTGGGCGCCTCCTGCTATGCCGACTTCGACCGCGCCCGCGCGGCGGTACGGGCGGGCGCCGACTACGTGGCCTTCGGCGCTATCTTCGCCTCGCCGACCAAACCGAATGCGGCACACGCCGATCTCGCCTTGTTCGGACGCTGCCGCAACGAACTGGGCGTTCCCGCCTGCGCCATCGGCGGCATCACGCTGGAGCGGGCCGCCGCCGTCATCGCCGCCGGCGCCGACATGCTGGCCGTCATCAGCGACATCTTCCAGACGGACGGAATGGACGCCATCGAAACCCGCGTTCGCGCCTATCAGGCGCTTTTCGAGGAGAACCCGCATGAGCCGTAACCAAGAATTGTTTGAACGCGCCCAAAAATACATACCGGGCGGAGTCAATTCCCCGGTACGCGCCTTCGGCGCCGTCGGCGGCACGCCGCCTTTCCTGGTCGGCGGCTCGGGGTCGCGCGTGACCGACGCCGACGGCAAATCCTATGTGGACTACCTTGGCTCCTGGGGGCCGCTGATCCTCGGCCACGCGCATCCCGAAGTCGTCGCGGCGACGCGGGCGGCTGCCCTGAACGGACTCTCCTTCGGCGCGCCCACCGAAAGCGAAGTCGAGATGGCCGAGCTTTTGTGCCGGCGGCTGCCTTCGCTCGACAGGGTGCGTCTGGTCGGTTCCGGCACCGAAGCGACGATGAGCGCGATCCGCCTCGCGCGCGGCCACACCGGACGCGATCTGCTCGTCAAGTTCGAGGGCTGCTACCACGGCCACAGCGACAGCCTGCTGGTCAAGGCCGGCTCGGGCCTCTTGACCTTCGGCCATCCGAGTTCGGGCGGCGTGCCGGACGACGTCGCGCGGCACACGCTGGTACTCGACTACGACGACGACGACGGGGTGCGGCGGGCGTTCGCGCAGCACGGCGAACGCATCGCCGCGGTCATCGTCGAGCCGGTCGCCGGCAACATGAATCTCGTCCTCCCGCGGCCCGAATTCCTGCAAGCTCTGCGCGCCCAATGCACCGAGCATGGCGCCGTACTGATCTTCGACGAAGTGATGACCGGCTTCCGGGTCGGACCGGCGTGCGCGCAGGGGCTGTACGGCATCCGCCCGGACATGACCACGCTCGGCAAGGTCATCGGCGGCGGGATGCCGGTGGCCGCGTTTGGCGGACGGCGCGAAATCATGGAGAAAATCGCGCCGCTCGGCCCGGTTTACCAGGCCGGAACGCTATCGGGCAATCCGCTCGCCGTCGCCGCGGGGCTGGCCACGCTCCGGCTGATCCAGGCGCCCGGCTTCTTCGCCGGGCTGGAACGCAGGGCCAAAGCCCTGTGCGATGGCCTCTCCGCCGCCGCCGCGAAGCGTGGCGTAGCGTTCTCGGCCCAATCCGTCGGAGGCATGTTCGGCCTCTATTTTCGCGCGCGATGTCCGCGCAATTTCGCCGAAGTCATGCAATGCGACCAGGGCGCCTTCCGCCGATTCTTTCACGCCATGCTCGACGCCGGCCACTATTTCGCGCCCTCGCCCTTTGAAGCCGGCTTCGTCTCGGCGGCGCACAGCGACGCCGACATCGAAGAAACCATCGCCGCGGCGGACGAAGCGTTTCAGAAGACAGAAATTTGAGAAGACAGAAAGCAGAAAAACCCAGCGCTCGGTTTTTCGTCCCCACACGGCGCGAAGCGCCGCAAGCTCATCTGTCTTCTGTCCTCTGTCTTCTGTCTTCTGATTACCCTCTGAACAGGATGGCGCGCGCCGTCGGCACGCGCGAGATGCGCCAGGCGCCAACGGCCCAGCGCCAGAAATCGGGAAGCGCCATCCGCTCCGCTTCGCCGGGAACCGGCTGACCGAGAAAGCGCAGCGCGCGCACCAGCAATCCGACGCCCCGCGATGGGTCGACGGCCGGCGCCCGCGTCTGCTTGGACAGTTTCTCGCCCGCCCGGTTGACGGCCACCGGCAGGTGCGCGTAACTCGGCGCCGGCCATCCGAGGCATTGCAACAGCCAGATCTGACGCGCCGTCGAATCGAGCAGATCGACGCCGCGCACGACCGAGTTGATCCCCTGCGCCGCGTCATCGACGACGACCGCCAGTTGATAGGCATACTGGCCGTCGGCGCGCAGCAGGACGAAATCGCCGACCTCGCGCTCCAGGTTCTGACGCGCCGCGCCCTGAACGCGATCCCGGAAGACGAACTCCCGGTCGGGAACACGCAGCCGCCAGGCGCGCGCCGCCGCTCCGTCGCGCAAGCCGGCGCGGCAGCTTCCCGGATAAAGCAGACCGCCATCGACCGAACGGCGCGTGGCCGACGCCGCGATCTCGCGGCGCGAGCAGGAACACGGATAGGCCAGCCCGGCGAGTTGCAGACGCACCAGCGCCGCGTGATACAGATCGAGGCGCCGGCTCTGGAAGACGACTTCGCCGTCCCACTCGAACCCGAAGCCTTCCAGCGTGCGGAGGATGCCGTCGGCGGCGCCGGGCGCCGTCCTCGGTACGTCGATGTCCTCGATCCGCAGCCACCATTCGCCACCGTTGGCCCGCGCATCGAGATAGCTGGCGACGGCCGCCACCAGCGAGCCGAAATGCAGCGGCCCGGTCGGCGACGGCGCGAAACGTCCGCGATGGGGGAGCGGGGGATTCATCCGTGTTCAAGGTTTTCGGAGCTTCATGGTGAAATGGTACGCCAGGAACGCGCAAAGACCCGGAATCGCCAGATCGCCCGCGAAAAACGGAACGACCGGCCTGGACGCATCCCCGAAGTCAAAGGAAAATCCGTGGAACGGCCTGGAACCCATCTCCCCGCCATACGACGCCCACACGCCAAAACCCGCGGCCTGTTCAGACCGGAGAGATCGCAAGCCCCTGTTCGGAGACATCGAAGAGACGTTTTCGAGAAACGCTCCGGTGAACGCGGCGCGTCGTTCCAAGCCGATGCGTCCGATTTTCGCGCCGTGCCGCCACAGGGAACGGCTCCCGTCCCCGGCCTCTTCCCGGAAGCCCGGCTTCTCCCGAATGAACGCCTTGCCGACCTTCAGGACACGCTTCTTGAGGCGGAGCCGTCCGTTGGCGGATCGATCCAACAAGCCTGTTTCCTGTCTTCGACGTCTCCGGTCTGAACACCTCCCAGGGGGATAGACGCGCATGGGAAAGGCATACGCTTTTTCGTGCAGGGTCGCCCGGTCACGGGCATGGATTGAAACATGAGCTTCTCCACCTATCCGAATTCAGCCGGGTATCGTTCGTCGCTCACTTTTTCCAGCCAGACGACGACCTTGCCTTTCCGCCGCTCCGGAATGGCGGCATTGCGCCAGGCCACGGCCCGCGCTCACGCTCAGCGCCTGTCCGGGCGGATGCGCGGGCCACGCCGTCCGCGCGCCCGGCGCAAGGCTGGCGCTGGCGTCACCGGCGCGTGTTCCGGACTCGGGCCGAGACAGCGGATCGACGCGAACCGCGCCGGTGAAACAGGCTTCCGGCCCATGACCGTTATAATTTCCGTTTGCCTTCCCGCGTGGCCGTCCGCTCATGTCCGACCTACTCGTTTCCCTCAATCCCGAACAGCTTGCCGCCGTCACCCTGCCGCCGCAGCACGCGCTGATCGTTGCCGGCGCCGGCAGCGGCAAGACGCGGGTGCTGACCACCCGCATCGCCTGGCTGATCTCGACCGGACAGGCCGGACCGCACGACATCCTGGCGGTGACTTTCACCAACAAGGCCGCCAAGGAAATGCTCACGCGCCTGTCGGCGATGCTGCCGATCAATACGCGCGGCATGTGGATCGGCACGTTTCACGGCCTGTGCAATCGCCTGCTGCGCGCCCACCATCGAGAGGCCGGGCTGCCGCCGACCTTTCAGATCCTCGATTCCGCCGATCAATATTCGGCGATCAAGCGCCTCTTGAAAAATCTGGGCGTCGATACCGAAAAGTTTCCGCCGCGCGAACTGGCCGGCTTCATCAACGCGCACAAGGAGCAGGGCATCCGCGCGGCGCAGGCCGAGGCCTACGACGATTACACGCGCCGCCGGGTCGAGCTGTACGCCGAGTACGACGCGCAGTGCCAGCGCGAGGGGGTGGCCGATTTCGCCGAGCTGCTGCTGCGCACTCACGAGCTGCTGTGCCGCAACGAGCCGTTGCGCCGGCACTATCAGCAGCGCTTCCGGCACATCCTGGTCGATGAGTTTCAGGATACCAACCGTCTGCAATACGCATGGTTGAAGCGGCTCGCCGGGCACGACGGGGAGAGCCGGCCGGAAGAGGGCGCCCGTCTGTTCGCGGTGGGCGACGATGATCAGAGCATCTACGCCTTCCGTGGCGCCGAGATCGGCAACATGCGCGATCTGGAGCGGGAATTCAAGGTCGCCAGGATCATCCGTCTCGAACAGAATTACCGTTCACAGGGCAACATCCTCGACGCGGCCAACGCCCTGATCAAGCACAATCGCGCCCGGCTGGGCAAGAATCTGTGGACCGAGGCGGGCGCCGGAGAGCCGATCCGCGTCTTCGAGGGGTTTTCTGATCTCGACGAGGCGTGTTTCATCGTCGATGAAATGCGCGAACTGATCCACGACGGCGTCCCGCGCCGCCAGTTGGCCTTGCTCTACCGTTCCAACGCGCAGTCGCGCGCGCTGGAGCACCAACTGTTTTCGGCGGGCGTGCCATACCGCGTTCATGGGGGGCTGCGTTTCTTCGACCGGCAGGAGGTCCGGCACGCGCTCGCCTATCTGCGGCTGATCGCCAACCCGAACGATGACACGGCCTTTTCCCGTGTGGTCAATTTTCCGATACGCGGCATCGGCAGCCGCACCCTGGAAGCCTTGCAGGACGCGGCGCGGCGCGCCGATTGCAGTCTGCATGACGCGGCGGCCGATCTGCCCGGCAAGGCCGGCGCGGTGGTCGCCCATTTCATCCGCCTGATCGAAACCTTGCGCGGCGAAACGGCGGGGCTGCCGCTGCCGGAGATCATCGCGCGCCTGATCGAAAGAAGTGGTCTGCGCCAGCATTACCTGAGCGAGAAGGACGGAAGCGAGCGGCTGGAAAATCTCGATGAGCTGGTCAACGCGGCGACCGCTTTTCTGCGTGAGGAGGGCGGCGCGCCGGCGGATCCCGCCGGTGCCGATCCGCTGGTTTCCTTTCTGGCGCATGCCTCGCTCGAATCCGGCGAGTACCAGGCCGACGCGAGTCAGGAGGCGGTACAGCTGATGACCGTTCATGCCGCCAAGGGTCTGGAGTTCGACGTGGTGTTCATCACCGGGCTGGAACAGGGCCTGTTCCCGCACGAAAATTCGGCGACCGAGCGGGACGGGCTGGAGGAGGAGCGGCGGCTGATGTACGTGGCGATGACGCGCGCGCGAAAGCGTCTGTATCTCACTCACGCGCAAGTCCGCATGTTGCATGGCCAGACGCGCTATTGCGCGCCGTCGCTGTTTCTTGAAGAGCTACCGGCGGAACTGTTGCGTCCGGTCGTTCCCAGGCCGGTTCACGCGGCGCCGCCGTTCGTCCCCGAACGCGCCGCGGGCCGGGTCGCGGGCAAGGCGGCGAAGCGCGCCGGCGCGGACACCGGAGGCTTTTACGTCGGCCAGAGCGTCCAGCATGCCAAATTCGGTCCCGGCGTCATCGTCGCCGCCGAAGGCCACGGCAGCGACGCGCGTGTCCAGGTCAACTTCGACGCGCACGGAGAGAAATGGCTGGATATGGCATACGCAAAACTGAAAGCGGATCAGAGGACAGAGGACAGCGGTTAGAGAAGACAGAAGATAGAGGACAGAGGACAGAGAAACCAATCTCCCGGTTTTCCGTCCT
>JAITAJ010000002.1 GCA_031284185.1 Accumulibacter sp.
CGACGAGACCCGCTCCATCCTGGACGGGCACATCGTGCTTTCCCGCAAACTCGCCGCCGCCAACCACTATCCGGCCATCGACGTGCTGGCGAGCGTGAGCCGGGTCATGGGCGCGATCACCCGGAAACCGCACCGCGAGGCCGCGCAGAAACTACGCGCCATCCTCGCCAAGTACGCCGAGATCGAGCTTCTGGTGCAGATCGGCGAATATCAGAAAGGCAACGACGCCGACGCCGACCGGGCGCTGGAAAAGATCGGTGTGGTCAATGCCTTCTTGCGCCAGCGTCTCGATGAGTTTTCCACTTTCGAGGAGACGCTGGCCGCCTTGTCCCACGCCGTGAATTGACGCCGGCCATGCCCTATCCGCTGGCCGGCCTGCTGAGAATCCGCGATTTCCGGGTAGACGCGGCCAGCAAGGCGATGCGGGCGGCGGAAACGCGCGTTCGCGCGGCACAGGCGGAGCTGGCGGAGAAGGAGGCGGAATGGGAACGCTATGGGGTCTGGCGGCAGGAGGAGGTCGAGCGCCGCTACCAGTCCATCATGAACCGCGCCATGCTCCTCCCCGAGATCGATGCTTTCAAGGCCGGCCTTTCCGCCCTGGCCGATCAGGAACTGCTCCGGGAAGAAGCCGCGCGGAAGGCCGCCCGCGCCCTGGAAAAAGCGCGGGAAGAGGCGCGAAACGCCCGTGAGGGCTGGCTTCTTGCCAACCGGGAACGCCAGAAGATCGATTACCACCGCGACAACTGGCAGCAGTACCAGGCCAAGGAGGAAAGCCGCCGGGAAGACGTGGAACAGGAGGAGTTCAAGCCCCTCCTGTTCGAGACGGGAAGCGATGAGCCGTCTTATTCCGATTTCTGAACCTGTGGATTTTCCGGCGCGCGCTCCCGCGTTTCCGCTTCGTATACTTCGTCGGTCGCCAGCAGGAGGTCCACGGGGGGGTCGAAGCCGATCAGCCGAGTGGTCTTGAGGTTCAGGGCGATCTTGGCGGGATCGGGCAGGATCTGGTTCAGTTGCCGCGGTTTCGCGCCGTTGAAGATGCGGGCGATGACTTCGGCGTGGAACAGGCCGAGATAGGATTTCTTGGCTTCCGCGAGGCTCATCAGCACGCCGGCCTTCACCTCCTCCGAACCGAGCATGGAAAAACTGGGCGCCTGGGCGCGGCGCAGGACGTCGGCGACCTGCCGGATCGAAACCGGGGTGATGCCCCGGTGCGTCGTCACATAGATGGCATCGACCCGCGGCGCGATCTTCCGGTAGCATTCGAGCGCCTTTTGCGTCGCCACCGAAATCTCCACACCGGAAAACGGCGCGTGGCAGAAAACGATCTCGAATCCCCGTTCCCGGGCGACTTCCTCGATCGTGCCCACGGCGGCATAGGTGCGCCCTTCGGGCGAGTCTTCATACACGACGCCCAGCGTCCTGAACGGGATGATGCCGTGGAAGAGCCGGACCTGGTGCCCGTAGCGCCCCGGATGGATTCGCGCGTGCAGATTTTCCTGCCCGCTGTCTTCGGGACTCTCGATGATGCCGGATTCGAGCGGGTCGCTCGTCGAGGCCACGACGGTGGGAATCGGCGTGCCGAGCCTTGCCATGTCCTGCCCGGCCCAGGTGCCCATGGCGATCACGAGATCGACGCCGTGTTTCGTCTTCAGGTGATCCATGAAGGAACGCATCGTGTCCGGGCGCTGTTTTTCATCGAAGTTTCCGGGCTTCCAGTAAGCGTCGCCCACGAACTCCAGCGCGCTTCCCCGCGCGTTTTCCGCGAGGAAGCGCCAGAGCGCCTCGCCGGAAAGCCCTTCCGGGATCGGGGGCAGCTTCACCCAGCCCAGCTTCTGCAATCCTTCCGCGATGGCCTGCAAGGTCAGGGGATATTCCACGTAGTCGCCGCTCTCGTAGTAGCCGATCCGCCATTTCCCGCCGTCGGGACGCGGCTTCGGCGTCGTCGGGAACATCCACGACGTGGAGGGCTTGGCGGCGGAGGCGTCGGTTTCCTGCGCGGAAAGCGGGAACGGCAGCGCGAGCAGGGCGAACAGGGAAAACAGGCAGGCGCGTGAAAAAAGGGAGGTCATTTCAGGTAGGTTCCAGTCGTGAAGAGGAGAGCTGCACCGCAATCAAGGTAATGTCGTCGAAGGGTTCCGTTCCCGCCGTGAATGCCTCGATGTCGGCCAGGAGGCAGACCGCGGCTTCCTGCGCGTTCCTTGCCGGATGGCCCATGTTTTCCAGGAGCCGCGCCTCGCCGTACTGTTCTCCTTCTCCATTCACGGCCTCGGTGATGCCGTCGGTATAGCCCAGCAGGATTTCGCCGGGGGCCAGACGGACGGAGGAGGCGCGGTAGGAGGCATTTTCCAGGACGCCGCAGGCCGGGCCGCCGCGCCCTTCCAGTCTGCGCGCCGCGCCATCCTTCGTGATGAGGATCGGGGGCGGATGCCCGGCGTTGACGTAGCGAAGCTCGCCATTGTCGCAATCCAGGATGGCGAGAAACAGGGTGACGAACATGAGATTGGGATTGTTTTCCGCCAGCTGGTTGTTGATCATCCGCATCATCCGGCCCGGATCGGTCTCGTCCCGGGCCGCCGAGCGGACGAGCGTCCGGGAGATGGCCATGAACAGCGCCGCCGGCACGCCCTTCCCGGAAACGTCGCCGATGACGACGCACAGTTCCCGCTCGGAGATCATGAAATAGTCATAGAGATCGCCGCCCACCTCCCGCGCGGGCAACATGCGCGCTTCCAGGCTCAGGAAAGCGGCGAAGGAAGCGGGGAGAAGCGTCGGCAAGAGGCCGAGCTGGATGGAACGGGCAATGTCCAGTTCGCTCTCGATGCGTTCGCGGGCGACGGTCTCGCGCACCAGCAGCCGGATGTTCTCGCGCAGCCGCTGATCCATGAACAGGAAAGCCGCGGCAAGCAGCCCGATTTCGTCCCGGCTGCGGTCGGGCAGGTCGGCAATGTGTCCGGGCACGCCGCTCTCGGGGGAAAGAAAATCCTGCTCGGGAAGCGCCCGCGCGTACCGGGTCAGTTGCGTGAGCGGGCGCACGATGCGCGCGGCGAAGAAGAAGGCGCAAAGGAGCGACAGACAGAGAATGAGGGCGGACAGGGCGGCCTGCTGGTTGACGAGCTGCCGCGCGGGCAGGGAAATGTCCGCCTCGGATACCATGGCCGTCAGCGTCCAGGCAAGCGGCCGGAAGTACGTGGATTCGGCCCGCCAGGACTCTCCGCCGACGGTCGGGCGGAAGACGCGGGGCGAAGAATCGGGAGCGTCCTCCGCCCCGGAAGGTTCGCGCGGCGCGGCGCGCAATACGTCCCGCGCGCGTTCCTCGCCGCCGGCCTTTTCCAGAAAATCCCGCGGCGGCGGGATGATGAAACGGCCATCATCGGTGAGGATGAACAGGAAACCCGACCGGGTGAGCACCAGCGGGGAGAGTATTTCGTGTATTTTCGCTTCCATCTCGGCCTTCTGGGAGGCGATCTGCCGGGTGATGGTCCGGGCGCTGTCGCTGACCACCAGGGTCCAGCCCCACACTCCGAAATCGCCGAAATAGGCAAATCGGGCTTCGCTGTCGCGGGCGGTTTCCTCGGCATAGATGGCGAAGCTGTGGCCGACTCCCAGGCTTTCCTCGCGCATGGTATTCGCCAGCGGCCTGCCCTTGAAATCCTGGAGGCCGGAGATATCCTTGCCGATCCGGCCCGGGTCCGTGCTGGAGAGGATGCGATTGTCCCGATCGTAGATCAGCACCCGGATCTGGTTTTCCAGGGGCAGACGATTCACCCAGTCCCGCGCGACGGTCTGGGCCTGCTCGCGCGTCAGGAAGCCGGTCTCCGCTTCCTGCGCGTGGTTTTCCAGGATGGCGCGCACCAGCACGCCGATTTCCATCAACCGGGCGCGCTCGGCGCGCACGGTGAGTATCTTGTCGTCGAGCAGCGCGCTCCAGAGCGCGGCGACGTTGAGCGAGGCGAGCCTCATGATGTTGTGTACCGCGTGGCGCTCCCGTTCGGAGACGGTCCGCGTGATGCCGCGCTCGCTCAGGACCGCGACGCCGAACGTGATCATGAGCGCGGTTCCGGTCAGCAGCAGCAGGATTTTTCCACGCAGCGAGCGTATCGCCAGAATTTTTCCGCGCAGAAAGTTTTTCATCATGATGCCCTGTCAGGAAGCTGCGGCCTCGGCCCGGATGGAATTTCAGTCCTGGCGCGTTCGGGAAGGGATTTTCCCGATACCCGTCCGTTCACAGGGAGTCCCCTTTTTTCGTGATTTCCGGTTTTGCGCCATGACCCGCTCTTTTCTTCGAACGAGGGGCCAAGCAAGATCGATGCCCATTGGCGCTCGAACGCTTCCGGTCCGAAACGCGCCTGATCGCGCGGAAGGCGGGCCGTCCTCATGAACTCCGGGCATCCGATCCGGGCGGTCGGACTGCCAACTTTTTTGGCGTTTCCGCCAACGGGTCAGTTCTTCCCGGATTCGCAAGCCTGGCGGGGCGCGAGAAAGGCGAACGGGAGAGTGGCGGCAAGACAGAGGAGGCCGGTGACGGTGAGGCTCGCGTTCATGCCGAGGACGCCGAGCAGGGCGCCCACGATCAAGGGGCCCGCCATCTGTCCGAGCTTGTCGGCGGCCCGCATGAGGCTGGTCGCGCTGGCGGCGCCGTAGCTCCGCACTTCGGGCAGGGCGAGCATATAGTGCGTTTGCGAGGCGCCCAGGCAGCAGCCGGCCACGGCCAGCGCCAATACGGAGAGCGCCGCGCCGGCGATGCCTTCCCCGGCATGAAGGCCAAGGAGACTGGCGCCCGCCAGGAGGGAACCCCAGAACACCCAGGTCTTTTTCCCGATGCCCGCGCGGTCGACGCCGCGTCCCACGAGGGGGCCGAGATAGACGATGCACAAGCCATAGACCATCAGCACGCGCCCGACGTTGGAAGCCTGGACGCCGGCCGATTCCAGATAGAGCGGCAGGGCGAAGGAAAGAAGACCGACCTGGGCGACGGAAAAGGGGATGACGCTGCCCAGAAGCAGCCAGCCGAAGCCCCGGCTGCCCAGGAGGCGCAGGGTTTCCCGAAACCGCGCGGCGCCCTCCGCCGGCCCCCTTGCCGGGACGGGAGGCGCGGCGGGCCGGGGCCGGGAATCCGGCGGCGGGTTCATGTACGGGCGCATCAGGACGAAAATGCCCAGCAGAGGCAGGAGCGTCATGACGGCGCCGACGGCAAAGACCGGACGGGGGCCGGTCTGTTCCATCAGCATGGAGCCGATGGCCGCGCCCGACAGGTGTCCGGCGAAGATTCCGGCGATCAGGTCGGTCATGCTCTGTCCCCGCATCGCCTGGGAGGTATTCATGACGACGAAGCCCTGCAAGCCCATCCAGGTCAGCCCGTAGCCGAAGCCGACGACGGAGCGGGCAAGGGACAGGAAGACGAAGTTTCCGGCCACGGCGCACAGCGCCATGCCCAGCGCGAAGATCGAAAGGCCCAGGAAGGTGGGGGTCTGCCAGCCCCGGCGATCCGCCATCCTGCCCGCCACCAGCGTTGCCGGCAGAGCGAAGGCCATTTCCAGCGTGAGCGGCAGGGCAAGCAGCAGGTTTTGCGGCGCCTCGCCGCCGGCGACGAGGAGAGTGCGCGCGTAAAGGGGCAGAAAGCTCAGCGGCAAGGCCCAGGCGAAGAGGAAGCCGAAGAGGATCGAGCGCGCAAGACGTCCCGGATTGCCTTCGTCCGGCGCCGGCGGGGCGTTCGCCGGTCTTCCCTCCGGTGGAGCGCGGCGCATCAGGAGGAAAGAAAGAAGGAACATTTCGATGGCCGTGACCAGGGAGACCGCCACCACCGTCACGGCATCCAGCACCCTGCTCCGCACGCCGCTGGCGATCAGCGCCTCGTTCAGGTGAAAGACCAGGGCGCCCCTGGCCTCCGGGCGCTCCAGCGTCTCTCCCAGGGGGAGGCGGAAGAGCGGGGCGTCGCGCGGAAAGGCGTCCGCCGCATTCGCGTCCAGCGCGCCCTCCGCGTCGGCGCGTTTCAACACCTTGCCGTCGCGGTCGACGAGTTCGATGGCGGAGATGATCGGCGATATTTTCGCCAGCCGGGAAAAAGGCGCCTCGATGTCACGCAGCTGGTTCAGATCGAAGCCATAGCCCAGCACGCGATCCAGGTTGCGCGCGAGATCGGCGGAGATTCCTCCGACGTTTTCCCGCATGGCGGCGAGCCATGCCTCCTGGAAGGTGGAAACCACGTGCAGCGCGTAGCCGCCCTGCGCGAGCGCGAGCAGGAGGAGGGGCGCGAGAAAGCGAAAGCGCGCGCGGCCCGGAGTGAGCGACGAGGAAGGCCGCAGCCAGCGGAAGACGGCGGCAAGCGCCGCCGCCGCCGACAGCGTGATGAGGAGGAGCGTCCGAAAGCTCTCGGCGACCAGATGCCGGAAGGCTTGCGAATCGTTTTCCATCTGTATCAGCAGCACGCCTTGCGTCCTCGCGTCCGCGTCCCGCAGGCGCGTCGAGAAGAGGGTCTGTTCTCCCGAAGTCTGAAGGAGCGTGCCGGGCAGCCGGGAACGCGCGCCGTCGAGGCGCTCGGCATCCGGCGACAGGAGCGCCCGGCGCAGGGCTTGCGCCTGCGCGATGAGCGAGCCGCTCCGCGCGAGCGTCTCTCCCTCCGGCAGAAACACCGCGATGCCGGAGACTCCCTTGGCATGGAGGCGCGTTTCCTCCAGCAAGGCTTCCAATCCGGAGAACTGCGCCAGCGGCTTGCCCATGTGCAAGCCGTTCTCGATGTGATCCTGCAAGCGGCGCGCGACGTACCCGGCCCGATCGCCGTTCAGGTCCTCGATCAGCCGGTCCAGGGCAGAAAAGCTCAGAACGCCGACCAGGCTCTGAGCCAGGAAGAGGATGCCCAGGCAGACGGACACGAGCCTCACGAAGCCGGCGCTCCCCTCCCCTCGGTCTGTTCTCACGGTCCGGACACTCTGGAGATCATGCCGGCGTGGACCTGATTTTCTCCAGGGCGTCTTCCTGACTTTCCACGATGGTCAGGATATCGGTGAACCCGCACATCTCGAAGATATCCAGGATATTCCGCCGCAAGCCGTAGAGCGCGAGCGCGCCCGCGTGCGTCTGAACCTGCTTGGCCAGCCACAGGACGACCCGCAATCCCGCGCTGGAAATGTAATCCACCTCCGCGAAATCCAGCGCGATTCTATAGTGAGTCTGATCGACATGGGTCTTCAGATTCTGTTCCAAGCTGGTCGCGTTGTTGCCGTTGATCTGTCCCGCGAGGTGGAGCAGCAGCGCGCCCTCCATCTCATTGCTCGATACCTGCATGTTCCGCGCCCTTCTTCGGAAAATCGACCGGGAAAGCCCGGACGCTGCCGGTGATTATACAGAGGACAGTAATTTGAGAGGACAGAAGACAGATGAATTTGCGGCGCGGCGCGTCGTTCAGAGGACAGAAAACCGAGCGCTGGGTTTCTCTGTCTTCTGTCCTCTCAAACCTCTGTCCTCTGTCCTCTGTCTCCCCCTCTGGAATCATCTGCTATAATCCCGCGTCGCCGATGACTCCCGTTCGCATCGTTCGGCGCGTTTTCGTTTCCCGGTCGCGTCCGTTTTGAATTTTGATCAGAGAGGATGGAGAAGATGACTGTTGGCCCCTACTATGATGGCGTCCCCGATTACATGATCGACGTGTATGACTGGGCGTATGTCGATCCGAAATGGGCGCACGCGCTGGATCACAACTGGGTCGTTCGCATCCTGTTGTTCTTCAACGATCAGCGCCTGATTCGCGCCTACCTGAACGAGATCAGGGAAGGCATGCGCGTCTGGCAGGTGGCCCACGTCTATGGGGAACTGGTCGCGCGTGTCGCAAAAAAGGTCGGCCCCACCGGGGTTTTTCATGTGACTGACATAACGCCCGTGCAGATCGAGCACGCCACCTGCAAACTGGCAGGCATGGAGTGGGCCAAGGTCATCCGCGCCGATGCCGCCAGCTTTGTCGTCGAGGAGTCATACGACCTGATTTGCAGCTTCTTACTGCTGCACGAGGTGCCCGAGGAGAAAAAGCACGAAATCGTCGATCACATGCTGGAAAAATTGCACAAGGGAGGCAAGGCGGTATTCGTCGATTACCACAATCCGGCCTGGTGGCAGCCGATTCGCTACATCCTCAAGGTGGTCAATCACTATCTTGAGCCGTTTGCCGAAGCGATGTGGAAAAACGAAATCCAACACTATGCGCGCGAGGCCGAGCAGTTTACTTGGCGCAAGAGAACATTTTTCGGCGGTGTTTACCAGTGCGTGATCGTCGAGCACAAACAGTGAAGTCTCAGCCGCTGGAAAGCCCGCGAATCCACACCGAGTAGAGCTGGACGGCCAGGCGGCGCAGGTCCGGCAGCCGGGCGGGCGTCTGCCGCCGTATCTCGTCCGGCGTCTGGACGCTGTCCGGCAAGGGATCGAGGCCGCGCGTTTCGTTTTGCCAGGCCTCGTTCCACGTCTCGATCATGGACTCGGTCATCTCCACGTGGCATTGCATGCCCAGATGCGGCCCCAGGGCGAACATCTGGTTGGCGCAGAACGGGTTGCTCAGCAGGCGCGTCGCGCCGGGCGGAAGGGTGAAGGTCTCGCCGTGCCACTGGAAGACCGTGGCCTGCCCCGCGCCGCCGATGGCCGAGGCGAACCATCGTTCCGCCTCCTCGCCGGGGTCGGCCCGGGCCGTTCCCCAGCCGATTTCCTTCACCGGGTTCTTCGTGACCCGGCCGCCGAGCGCCTTGCTCATCAACTGACCGCCGAGGCAATGCCCGATGACCGGCACCCCGCTGGCGACGGCTTCGCGGATCAGCCGGCAACTGCGCTCGATCCACGGCAAGGGGTCGTTGACGCTGACGGTGCCGCCCATCAGGCAGATGCCGGAAAACGGAGCGGCGGAATCGGGAACGCGCTCGCCTTCGTCGATCCTGATCAACTGCCAAGGGATCGAGCGCTGATCGAGGAATGTGGCAAAATACCCCGGGCCTTCTGTCTTGGTGTGGCGAAAAATGGCGACGGATTTCATGGGGGTCTTTCGGAATGTCAAAACTTGATGCCCGGCGGGGTTCCGATTTTAAACGAAGCGGATGGCGCGCCGCGTGTCTGGCGGCCGGCTTGTGGCCTCTCGTCGCCTGCGGCACGGATGTCGGACTGGCGGGGCTGTTTCCCGGCAAGGCCCTGTTGACCATCAACGGCGGCGCGCCGCGGATCGTCGCCGTGGGCGCGAGGACCGACGAAGGCGTCAGGGTCATCGCCGCCGGGGGCGATACCGCGACCATCGAGATCGACGGCAAGCGGCGCGTGTTGCGCGTCGGACAGAACGTCGCCGAGCAGGTCTCGGGAACCGGACCGGCAAGGGTCATTCTGACCGCCGATTCGCAAGGGCATTTTTACACGACCGGCTACATCAACGGAACGAGCGTCCGCTTCGTGGTCGATACCGGCTCGACCATGATCGCCATCGGCGCGCGTGACGCGCGGCGGATCGGCCTCGACCCCGGCAAGGGGGCGCAGGCGTTTACCAGCACGGCCAACGGGCAGGTCAGAGTGTCCCTGCTCAGGCTCGACTCCGTGCGCGTGGGCGACGTCGTCCTGAACAATGTCGAAGCGACCGTGCACTCGAATGACCTGCCGGTGGTGCTGCTCGGCATGAGTTTCCTGAACCGCATGGAAATGCAACGAAGCGCGGGCACCATGACCCTGATCAGGAGCTACTAGGAGAACCATGTTCTTGTCGAACGGCAGCCGGGAAGAAGACGGGCCGCCGAAAAAGGGCTGGCGGGACGCCTCGGGTTCCGCCGGCGAAAAAATCGGGGAAAGGAGCGGAAAAACGATGCTGCCTGACGGTGCCGCCGAAGTGAATCTCGACCATCTGCGCGCGGCGCTCTTGCGGCAGCCGTCCGGCGCCGGGCCGATCGTCGAGGCCGGGGCGGAACGGGATGCGCCGGTCGCGGCGGCGGTGCTCTTTCCCATCGTCCTGGGCGAGCGCGGGACGACGGTTCTGCTGACGCGGCGCACGGAACATCTTCGGGATCACCCCGGGCAGATCAGTTTTCCGGGCGGGCACGTCGAAGCGAGCGACCCCTCGCCGGAATACGCGGCCTTGCGCGAGGCGAGGGAGGAAATCGGTCTCGCCTCGCGCCATGTCGAGATCGCCGGTTTCTTGCCGGAATACCGGACGACGACCGGGTACAGGATCACGCCGGTGGTGGGATTCCTGACGCCGCCGTTCGCGTTGCGCTCCGATCCTTCGGAAGTGGAGGAGATTTTCGAGGTGCCGCTGTCCTTCCTGCTCGATCCGGCCAATCACCAGCGCCACGCGCGCGAATATCAAGGGAAAGTACGCCACTTCTTCGCCGTGCCGTATGAACGGTATTTCATCTGGGGCGTGACGGCGGGAATCATCGTCTCGCTGGCGCGCGCGATGGGCGTCTGAAGCCGTCGAGGACGGCCGGGCGGGGATCACCTTCCGGCGCGAAACGCGGCGGCGGCCGCGCCCGCCGTGTTCGCCGCCTAATTCACGGTTTCCGCTTCCTCGGAAAAAATCAGCCGCACCTTGTCTTCCTCGTCCAGATCGACGGTGATGCGGCCGCCGTTGACCAGTTTGCCGAACAGCAGTTCGTCGGCCAGCGCCGCGCGGATCGTGTCCTGGATCAGCCGGGCCATGGGCCGGGCGCCCATCGCCGGATCGAACCCTTTTTTTGCCAGATGTTCCTTCAAGCGCTCGGTGAAGACCGCTTCGACCTTTTTTTCGTGCAACTGCTCTTCGAGCTGCATCAGGAACTTGTCGACGACGCGCAGGATCACGTCATGGCCGAGCGCCTTGAAGGAAATGATGGCATCCAGCCGGTTGCGGAATTCCGGCGTGAACAGGCGCCTGATCTCGCCCATCTCGTCGCCGGATTCGCGCTTGCCGGTAAAGCCCATCATCGCCCTCTGAATCGCTTCCTGACCGGCGTTGGTGGTCATGATGACGATCACGTTGCGGAAATCCGCCTTGCGCCCGCTGTTGTCGGTCAGTGTCCCGTGGTCCATGACTTGCAGCAGGACGTTGTAGATGTCGGGATGCGCCTTTTCGATCTCGTCGAGCAGCAGGACGCAATAAGGCTTCTTGGTGACCGCCTCGGTCAACTGGCCGCCCTGATCGAATCCGACGTAACCGGGAGGCGCGCCGATCAGGCGCGAGACGGCGTGCCGTTCCAGGTATTCCGACATGTCGAAGCGCAGCAGCTCGACTCCCATGCAGTAGGCAAGCTGCCGGGCCACCTCGGTCTTGCCGACGCCGGTCGGCCCGGAGAACAGGAAGCAGCCGATCGGTTTGCCCGGCGTGTTGAGGCCGGAACGGGCCATGCGGATGGCCTTTGCCAGCGCGTCGATCGCCGGGTCCTGTCCAAAGACGACGGCCTTGAGGTCGCGGTCGAGTTTTTTCAGCGCGTTGCGATCGTCGCTCGACACCTGGGCGGACGGAACGCGCGCGATCTTGGCGATGA
>JAITAJ010000014.1 GCA_031284185.1 Accumulibacter sp.
CCTTTCTACGCGGTGAGGCACAGCGTCAAGCCGGGAGTCACCGGGTGGGCGCAGGTCAGCTATCACTACGGCGCATCGGTGGATGATTCCATCCAGAAACTTCAGTATGATCTTTATTATGTGAAAAACCATACGCTTTTCCTGGACGTCGTGATCCTGTTTGAAACCGTCGGCGTGGTGCTGACCGGCAAGGGCGCACAATAAATGAGAGAGTGTGCGTGCAAGTTCCGGGCGCGCGTTCAGCCGGGGTGAAGGAGATTTTCGGGTGGAAACAGGTTTGCATACCCTGAACGCCTGGAGTTATGGACTGACCGGTTTCGTCTTTGCGGCCTTCGCCATTTTTCACGCGAGCGGATGGAAAACCAGCCTGCGCAGCCGGACCTTGTTTTTTGCCGTGCTTTCGAGCGCTCTGTGGGGCCTCTCCAGTCTGGCCTTTTTGCTGACGGGATCCGCGCGGCTTCTGGCATACAGCCAGTTTTCCGATTTTCTGCGCTACGGCGCCTGGTTCTGTTTCCTGCTCGTTCTGTTGCTGCCCGGAGATTTCTTATCATCGCCGCGGTGGAATCTGCTGGCGTCGATCGGCGTGGTGTTGTTCGCCGTTGGCGGGATCACGCAAGCGATGGCGGTCTTCGATGTCGGCTTCGGGTTCTCGCCGCAGCGCGCGCTAATGTTCGACGCGCTGGCGATGACCGTGTTTGCCCTGTTGCTTCTCGAACAGTTGTGGCGCGGCGTCAGCCGCGAAGTGCGGTGGAGCGTCAAGCCGCTGTGCCTGGGCCTGGGCGGGGCGATACTGTTCGACCTTTACCTCTTCTCCGACGCGCTGCTCCTGGGCCGGATAGACAGCGATGCGTTCAGTATCCGCGGCTTCGTACACGCGCTGACGGCCCCCCTGGTGGCGCTATCCACCTTGCGCAGCAAGGGTTGGAAAAGACGTCTCGTGCTGTCGCAGCGCGCCGCGCTGCAATCGGCTTCACTGATCGCCGTTGGCATTTACCTCGTGTTCATGTCGGCGGCGGGTTACTACGTGCGCTTCTTCGGCGGCGAATGGGGACGCGCCTTTCAGTTGGCCCTGCTCTTTGCCGCGCTGCTGCTGCTTTGCATCCTCGGCTTATCGGGCGCTCTGCGGGCAAGACTCAGGGTGCTGATCGGAAAACACTTTTTCAGCTACCGCTACGATTACCGCGAAGAGTGGCTGCGATTCACCAGCACCCTGTCCGCCCCGGACGGTTCCACGGAGATGGGCATCCGCGTGATCGAGGGGCTCGCCGACATGGTCGAGAGTCCCGCGGGGTCGCTCTGGCTGAAGGACTTCTCCGGGCGCTTCTACGCCCAGTCGGCCTGCTGGAACATGCCCGAGACTTCGATCACGGAGGAGGCCGGCGGCAGTCTCTGCGCGTTCATGGTAAAGAACGGCTGGATCATCAATCTGGAAGAGTACCGGGCGACGCCGCACCGTTACACTCCCCTGGAACTGCCCGCCTGGCTCCACGGCGTGCCCAACGCGTGGCTGGTGATCCCCCTCGCGGCGGGAAGCGAAATGATCGGGTTCGTCATCCTGGCGACGGCGCGGGCCGCGATAGAGGTGGATTGGGAAGTCAACGATCTGCTCAAGACCGCCGGGCGGCAGGCCGGCGCCTTCCTTGGGCAGATGCGGGCGACCGAGGCCTTGCTCGAAGTCCGCAAGTTCGATGCGTTCAACCGCATGTCGGCCTTCGTGGTACACGACCTGAAGAATATCGTTGCGCAACTGTCGCTGATGCTGAAGAACGCCGAGCGCCACCGGGACAAACCGGAATTCCAGCAGGACATGCTGATGACCGTCGAGCACGCGGTCGAGCGCATGAGGCAGTTGATGATGCAGTTGCGCGAAGGCGCGACGCCCCTGGACAGTCCGCGCGGCATCGATCTGGGCGCGGTGATCCGAAGGATCCAGGCGGCCAAATCGCGTCAGGGACGCGAGGTCGAAGTCGACCTGGCCGACAAGGTCGTCGCCAAGGGGCACGAGGATCGGGTGGAGCGGGTCATCGGCCACGTCGTGCAGAACGCCCTGGACGCGACGGAGCAGGGCGGGCGGGTCCGGGTCGGGATGGAAAAGCGGGGAGGGTACGCCCTCGTCCTCGTTCTCGACACGGGACGCGGCATGAGTCAGGAATTCCTGAGAGAACGCCTGTTCAAGCCGTTCCAGACCACCAAGCCGGCGGGAATGGGAATCGGCGCCTACGAGAGCTTTCAATACGTGCATGAGCTTGGTGGAAAGATATCGGTCGACAGCGAGGTCGATGTCGGTACGAAGATAAGTTTGTTGCTACCATTGTTCGATGTGAGAACCGAGGTATCCGCGAAAGAAGGAGTGTCCGCATGAGTGCCGAAAAGCCGCGGCCGTTGCTGATCGTCGAAGATGATCCGGCGTTGCAGAAGCAGCTTCGCTGGGCGTTCGACCGATACGAAACCCTGACCGCGGGCGACCGGGAGAGCGCCATGACCCTGGTCCGCCGTTACCACCCGCCGGTGGTGGCCATGGATCTCGGCCTGCCGCCGGACGCCGGTTCCGTCTCGGAAGGGTTCAAGCTGCTCGAAGAGATACTCTCCATCGCGCCCGAAACGAAAGTGATCGTTCTCACCGGGCAAAGCGATCGCGGCAATGCCTTGCGGGCGGTCGACCTGGGCGCCTACGATTTTTTCGCCAAGCCGTTCGAGATCGACATGCTGGGACTGACGATCGAGCGCGCCTACCGTCTGTATGACTTGCAGCAGGAAAACGCGCGCCTGCGGATCATGCATCAGCCGGACGCGCTGGCGGGACTGATCACGCGCGATCCGGAAATGCTGCGGGTTTGCCGCATCGTCGAAAAAGTGGCCGTGAGCAATGCGACGGTGCTCATTCTCGGCTAAAGCGGTACCGGCAAGGATC
>JAITAJ010000075.1 GCA_031284185.1 Accumulibacter sp.
CGGCGGTGTTCGAGGCGTCTCGGCGCTGAATGGAGAAGACAGAGAAATCGAGCGCTCGGCTTTCCGTCCTCTGAACGGCGCGACAGCGCCGCAAACTTATCTGTCTTCTGTCTTCTCAAGGTTCTGTCTTCTGAACGGCGCGAAGCGCCGCAAGCCAATCTGTCTTCTGTCTTCTCAAACCGCTGTCCCCTGAACCCGAGCGCCCGGTTTTCCGTCCTCTGAACGGCGCGACAGCGCCGCAAGCTCCTCTGTCTTCTGTTCCCTATCCTCTGTCCTCTGAAACTGTCTTCTGTCCTCTCAAACCGCTGTCTTCTGAAGCTATCCTCTGGAACCTGGCGCGACCTTGAATACCTCGGCGAGCGTGGTCAGGCCGGCGGCGACTTTCATCGCGCCGGAAATGCGCAGCGGCATCATGCCTTCCCGATAGGCGAGATCACGAATTCTGGCAACGTCCGCGTTGTCGTTGATCAACTGCTTCATGTCCGACGATAACATCAGGATTTCATATAGACCGATGCGCCCCCGGTAGCCGGTCATGCGGCAATCCAGACAGCCGACCGGATGATCGTACCGGACCGGACGATTGGCTTTCCACGGCGCTACCAGACGATCCCACATGGCATTGTCTTCGTCCGTCGCCGGACGGGCTTCCTTGCACGACGAACAAAGCACGCGCACCAGACGCTGCGCCATCACCCCCAGCAGGGTCGCGCCGATCAGATAGGACGGCAATCCCAGGTCCAACAGGCGCGTCACCGCCAGCGGCGCGTCGTTGGTGTGCAGCGTCGACAACACCAGATGCCCGGTCAACGCCGCCTGAATGGTCACCTCGGCCGTTTCCAGATCACGAATCTCGCCAACCATGATGATGTCCGGGTCCTGCCGCATCAGCGCGCGTACCCCTTCGGCAAACGTCAAGTCGATGACCGGCTGCACCTGCATCTGGTTGAAGGACGATTCGACCATTTCGATCGGGTCCTCGATGGTGCAGACATTGACTTCCGGCGTTGCCAACTGCTTCAGCGTCGAATAAAGCGTCGTCGTCTTGCCCGAGCCGGTCGGGCCGGTAACCAGAATGATCCCGTTCGGACGACTCGACATCGCCTGCCAACGCTTGCGGTCTTCCTCCGAAAAACCGAGCTCGGAGAAATTGCGCACCAGCACCTCCGGGTCGAAGATGCGCATCACCAGCTTTTCGCCAAAGGCCGTCGGCAGGGTCGACAGGCGCAGCTCGGCCTCCTGGCCGTCGACGGTGCGCGTCTTGACGCGCCCGTCCTGCGGACGCCGTTTCTCGACCAGATCCATGCGCCCGAGAATCTTGATGCGGCTGACCATCGCCGCCATCACGCTCATCGGAATCTGGTATACCTGATGCAGCACGCCGTCGATGCGAAAACGCACGATGCCGAGCTCGCGGCGCGGCTCGATGTGGATGTCGCTGGCGCGTTGCTCGAAAGCGTACTGCCACAGCCAGTCGACGATGTTGACGATGTGCTGGTCGTTGGCGTCGAACTGCCGGTTGGTTCGCCCGAGTTCGACGAGCTGCTCGAAGGACGACAGCCCGGAACTCTGCTGCCCCTGCTGCGCCGCTTTCTTGACCGAACGCGCCAGATTGTAGAACTCGACCTGGTAACGCGCGATGTCGAGCGGATTGGCGATCACGCGCCGGATGCGCTTCTTGGCGATGGCCTGGATTTCCTTTTCCCATTCGCGCAGAAAGGGTTCCGCCGTGGCGAAAACGACCTCATCGGAGCTCACCTGCACGGCGAGGATGCTGAAACGGGTGGCATAGGCACTGGAAACGACGTCGGTCACCGACGTGAAGTCGACCTTCAGCGGATCGATGTTGAAATACTCCAGCCCGACCTTGGCCGCGAACCACTCGCTCAACGCCTCCAGCGTCAGCGGCCCGAACGGCGCCTTCAAGGACTTCCATTTCTTTTCGGCGACGACCGCCAGCGGATGCGAACCCATGCGTTTCAGGCGGCTTTCGGCGATCAGCGTCTCCGCCTCCGCCTTGTCGACCAAGCCGTCGTTCACCAGCGAGCCAAGCAGTTCCTTGATGGTCAGCCGATGCTCCGGCATGACTTTGTGGGAATGTTCGACCATACCGTTCGATCCGAAAAGAGAAGGACTATACCTCATCGGAAGACCGAAGGCCGGAATCCGCCCGGCCCGCGCGGCGCGAAACGCCCCTCAGCGAGCCGCGATTCCGGCGCGAACCGGAATCGCGGAAAGGCGGCGCCGCGCGCCGCGAATCATTCCGCCATCCGGCCCGGATCGAGCGAATAGAGGCCGGTCAGGCTGGCCTGCGCCAGAACGTGGCCGCGCATCGCCTCGCGCGCCCGCGGGCCGTCGAATTTTCCTTCCAGCGGCAGGCGCTCGACGTCGAGCGCGAAGAGGGTGAACACGTAACGGTGAGGGATTTCGTCGTTCCACGGCGGACAGGGGCCGTCGTAGCCAAAATAGTCGCCGCGCATGTCCCCGTCGCCGGCGAACCACGCCGTATAGTCGTTGATGCCTTGCCGCGCCCCGTGCGGCGCGCCCGGGCCGGCCTTGCCGCGCGGAGTGAGCTCGCCGGAGAATTCGCCGGCCTTGATTTCGGCGACGGTGGCGGGAAGATCGATCAGCACCCAGTGAAAGAACTCCACACGCGGCAGCGTGGCGGGAACCGTGCGCCCTTCCTGGTTGACGTCGTCGCTCCGGCTGGGCACGTCGGGATCGTGGCAGATCAGCGCAAAGGATCGCGTGCCCTCCGGCGCTTCGCTCCAGGCCAGATGCGGATTCAGATTCCTGCCCAGGCCGACGTGGCGTTGCGGATCGGGGACGCCAAAAGAAAAGTCTCCCGGAATCGCCCGCCCATCCACAAAGCTGTTGCTGTTCAGTTTCATGGTCGTTTCTCCGAAGGGAATTCTGAAAAGAAGGGTCATGACAGTTTAACCCGATTTCAGAGGACAGAGTTTCAGAAGATAGAGGCTTGAGAAGACAGAGTTTCAGAGGACAGAGTTTCAGAAGACAGAGGCTTGAGAAGACAGAGTTTCAGAGGACAGAGTTTCAGAAGATAGAGGCTTGAGAAGACAGAAGACAGATGAATTTGCGGCGCTTCGCGCCGGTGAGGACGAAAGACCGAATGCTCGATTTTCCGTTCTTGCTCTGACGCTTCGCGCCGGAAGCCAACCCGTCTTCTGTTTTCTATCCTCTGAACTATACTGAAACACGGTCGGCGTTGAAGTTTCGCCGACCGTTTATTTCAGTCACATCGAAAAGGACGAAACATGTTTGCGAAGACATTCACGAAATGGGTTCTGGCAATGCTATCCGCGCTGCTGATGAGCGGCGGCGCGCTGGCCCAGGACAAACCCAATGTAGTCATCCTCGCCACCGGTGGAACGATCGCCGGCGCGGGTGCCGACATCACCAACAGCGCCACCTACCAGGCCGCCAAATTGGCCGTCGACAAGCTGATCGCCGGCGTGCCGCAACTGAACAAGGTCGCCAACGTGCGCGGCGAACAGGTTTTCCAGATCGGATCGGAGAGCCTCCGCAACGACAATCTGGTGACTCTCGGCAAGCGCGTCTCCGCGCTGCTCAAACAGGATGACGTCGACGGCATCGTGATTACCCACGGAACCGATACGACCGAAGAGACCGCGTATTTCCTGAATCTGGTGGTCAAAACCGAAAAGCCGATCGTCGTCGTCGCCTCGATGCGCCCGAGCACGGCCATGTCAGCCGACGGTCTGCTCAACCTGTACGACGCCGTCGTCGTCGCCGGCAGCAAGGACGCGCGCGGCAGGGGCACCTTCGTCGTCTTGAACGATGAAATCCACAGTGGCCGCGACGTGAGCAAGATGGTCAACATCCGCCCCGATGCGTTCAGGAGTCCGTGGGGCGCGCTGGGCATGGTCGTCGAAGGGAAGAATTATTGGTTCCGCCGGCTCGACAAGCGCCACACCACGCGCTCCGAGTTCGACATCGACAAGATCGACGCCTTGCCGCTCGTCGAAATCGCTTACGCCGGCGGCAACGTCAACGACACGGCCTACCGCGCTTTCGCCAATGCCGGCGCCAAGGCCATCATCCATGCCGGCCCGGGCAATGGTTCGGTCGCCGCCGCGCTGGTTCCGGTGTTGCAGGAACTGCGCGGCAAGGGATTACAGATCATCCGCTCATCACACGTCAACGCCGGCGGCTTCGTGCTGCGCAACGGCGAACAGCCGGACGACAAGAATGACTGGATCGTCGCGCACGATCTCAATCCGCAAAAAGCGCGTATCCTCGCTTCCGTCGCGCTGACCGCTACCAGCGACACCAAGGAATTGCAGCGCATTTTCTGGGAATACTGAGCGGAAATCCGAGAGGATGGAAGATAGATCGGCTTGCGGCGCTTCGCGCCGCAAGCCTTTTTTTTTCAACAGGGAATGAGAATCCGCGACACGAAGCCCGCGCCCGCAAACGACGCGATCCTCGGCCCGCCCCGCGCGGGGCCTTTTTGCTGCCCCGGCCCCGCGGGGGTTTCCGCCTCCTACCCCTCCTCCTCCGCCCTGTCCTCCGTCTCCGTCTTGAGGTTGAGATCGAGTTGCCGCGAGTCGCCGTCGTCGACGACGGACGCGGCGAAGGGGCCTTCGCGCGCGCTCTCGATGGCGTCGAGGTAGGCGTCGGTAACGTCGCCGGTGACGTAACAGCCGTCGAAACACGAGCAATCGAACGTGTTCATCCGCGGATCGATTTCCCGGATCGACGCCTTGAGCGCCTCCAGATCCTGATAAATCAGCGCGTCGGCGCCGATTTCCCGGGTGATCCCGGCTTCGGAACGGCCCGTGGCGATCAGTTCGCCGCGCGTCGGCATGTCGATACCGTAAACATTCGGGTAACGCACGGGCGGCGCCGCCGACGCGAAATAGACCTTGAGCGCGCCGGACGCCCGCGCCATCTCGACGATCTCGCGGCTGGTCGTACCGCGCACGATGGAGTCGTCGACCAGCAGGACGCGCTTGCCCAGAAACTCCTGGCCGACGGTATTGAGTTTCTGGCGCACGGATTTCTTGCGCACCGACTGCCCCGGCATGATGAAGGTACGGCCAATGTAACGGTTCTTCACGAAGCCTTCCCGATAGGGAATCTCCAGGCGCTGCGCCAGTTGCATCGCCGCCGGGCGGCTCGAATCGGGGATCGGGATCACCACGTCGATTTCTTCGACCGGCAGGCTTCGCGCCACCTTGTCCGCAAGATGCTCGCCCATGCGCAGGCGCGTCTCGTAAACCGAAACGCCATCGATCACCGAGTCCGGACGCGCCAGATAGACGTACTCGAAAATGCACGGCGAGAGCGTCGGCGTTTCGGCGCATTGGCGAAAGTGCAGGGTCTGCGCCCTGTCCACGAACAGGGCCTCGCCGGGCGCCACGTCGCGCAGCGCCTTGAAGCCCAGCGTGTCGAGCGCCACCGACTCGGAAGCGACGAGGTATTCAGGCCCTTGCGGGGTCTCGTTGATCCCGATGATCAAGGGCCGGATGCCGAAGGGATCACGAAAGGCCAGCAGACCATAGCCGGCGATCAGGGCGACCACGGCATACGCGCCCCGGCAGCGGCGATGGACGCCCGCGACGGCGGCGAAGATGCCGTTCACATCCAGCCGGAAGCGGCCCTTGGCCGATTCCTGGAGTTCGTGCGCCAGAACATTGAGCAGCACTTCGGAATCGGAATTGGTGTTGATGTGGCGCAAATCCTGCCGGAACATCGCGTCCTGCAACTGGCCGGTGTTGGTCAGGTTGCCGTTGTGCGCGAGCACCAGGCCGAACGGCGAATTGACGTAGAACGGCTGCGATTCCGCGGAATCGGACGGCGAACCCGCCGTCGGATAACGGCAGTGGGCGATGCCCATGTTGCCCGGCAGCGCGCGCATGTTGCGCGTGCGGAAAACGTCGCGCACCAGCCCCGGACTCTTGTGCATGAAGAAAGCGTTATCCTTGCTGGTGGCGATGCCAGCGGCATCCTGTCCGCGATGCTGCAAGACCATCAACCCGTCGTAAAGCAACTGATTGACTGGCGTATTCGCCATGACTCCGAGAATACCGCACATGGGAATTCTTCCTACCTGAAACGAATCCGATTAGCCACCTCCGGCGGCAGCCAGGGTCGGCACGACAGCACCGCCGCTTCGAGCGGAGCCGACAGATACGCCCCCCGCCACCATCTTTCCCCGGACAGCGACAACATGCCGCCGAGCGCCACCAGCGCCAGCACGATCAACCCGCCCCGCGCCGCGCCGAACAGGACGCCCAGCGCCCGATCGGAAGGGGACAGCCCGAGCGCCCTGAGCAGCCCGCGAACGGCCAGACGCACCATGCCCATCAGCAAGAGCACGAACACCATGATCAGCACCCAGGCCACCACCAGCCGCAACACGGGGTCGCCGATCTCGGTCAGCAACTGCCGGGCGAAGGTCTCGCCCCACCATCTGGCCGCGCAAAACGCCAGCACCCAGGCGGCGACGGCGATGATCTCGCCCAGCACCCCGCGCCAGGCACCCAGCATCATGGATGCCAGAAAAATGACCACGACGGCGTAGTCGAACGAGGTCATTGCTTCGCCGCGACCACTCCGGCAACTCCGATACGCTTCATTTTCTCCAGCGCCCTTTCCGCCGCCGCGCGATTGGCGAAGGGGCCGGCGCGCACGCGCGTCTTCACGCCGCCGGGCGATTCGAGCGGTTCGGTATACACCTTGATGCCTAGCTCGCCGATCTTGGTCTGCAATATCCTGACGTTGACGGGATTCGCAAAAGCGCCGATGAGGATCACGTAGGGTAGGTCGGCGCGAACCGACGCCGGCTCGATCGGCGTCTTGCCGCTGAGGATCGCCGCGGCGCGCTGCGCGTCGCTCTGTCTTTCGGGCGGCCTCTCCACCGGCTTTTCCACCGGCCTCTCCACCGGCTTTGGCGCCGGTCTTTCCACCGGCTTCTCCGCCGGCTTCTCCGCCGGTTTTGGCGCCGGTTTCTCCACCGGACTTTCCGGCGGTTTTTCGGCCGGCTACACGACCGGCGCGGGCGGGGCCGGCCGCGCCGGCGCCGCCTCCCTCGCCTCGTCCGGTTCCAGCATCGGCCTGAATGGCGTCTCATCCTGACCGGGGATGCGGACTCGCACGTCCTGCGCGGGCTGTTTCGGCTCCTCGTCCATGACCATCGGCAGGATCACGGCGGCCAGCCCGGCGAAAGCCACGGCGCCGACCAGCCGCCGGCGGGCGCGTTTCTTGAGTTGCAGGTCGACGTCGGACGATTCAGACATGGGCAAGGTGAAAAAGACGAAGCGCGGCGCGGTTATAGCGGATGTCTCGATCCACGCCCGTCACCGGGCGGCGGCGCATGGAAGCGGCGGCTCCCCGCCCCTGCCGGATCATCCCCCTCCCAGGGGAGGTTTCCAGCCGGAGCCGGTTTCCGGTCGACCGGAATCCCGATGAAACCGTCGATCGGCCCGTCATCGCGAGGGGCGAAGCCCCGCGGCGATCCATGCCTCGCGCCCGCGGCGACGATCGATTCAACAGGAGACACATCGAGCCAGTCGGCCATGAGCCGGGAATCCTTCAATTCTTCCGCTCCCACCCGATCACGCGCAGAACGGCGGCAACGGTGTGGAACGATCCGAAAACGACGATTCTATCATCTTCTTCCGCACGACTCATGGCACACCCGAGGGCATCGCCCGGCGAGGAAAAACACGCCACCCGTCCGCCCGGGCGGGCCGCGTCCATCGCCGCCGCCAGGGTTTCCGCGGACGCGCCGCGCGGCGTGCTCAGCCCGGCCAGCAGCCAGGTGTCGATCCTGCCGGTCAACATGCGAAGCGATCCGGCGATGTCCTTGTCGGCCAACATGCCGGCCACGGCGAAGGTGCGCCGGAAGGCGCCCATCGCGTCGAGGTTCTCCGCCAGGCAGGCCACCGCCTGGGGATTGTGCGCCACGTCCAGGATCAGCGCCGGGCGGACGCGCGCGCGCTGGAAGCGTCCCGCGAGCCGAACCTGCCGCAAGCCGTCGCAAATCGCCGGCAAGGCGACCGGCAGGCGAGCCTGCAAGGTATCGATGGCGGCGAGCGCGGCGGCGGCGTTGCCGAGCTGGTGTTCGCCCGGCAGGGCCGGCATCGGCAGAGCGTCCCGGCGCGCGCCCTGACGATCCCAGTAGGACCATCCGTCTCCCCCGCGCATTCCGCCGAAATCGCGCCCGATCCGGCGCAGGTCGGCGCCGATCGCCCGCGCGTGCGTCAGCAGTGTTCGCGGCGGATTCGCGTCGGCGCAGATGGCCGGGCGGCCACCGCGGTATATCCCGGCCTTCTCGAAGCCGATGCTTTCCCGATCCGGTCCCAGCCAGCCGGTATGGTCGAGCGCGATGCCGGTCACTATGGCCGCGTCGGCGTCGTAGACATTGACCGCGTCGAGCCGTCCGCCCAGGCCGACCTCCAGAATGACGACGTCCACCCGTGCCGTCTCGAACGCTTCCCAGGCCGCCAGCGTGCCGAACTCGAAGTACGTGAGCGCCACGCCCTGCCGCGCCGCCTCGACGCGGGCGAATGCCGCGCGCAATTCGGCGTCGCCCACCGGCGCGCCGTCGACGCGCACCCGCTCGTTGTACGTCAGCAGATGCGGCGAAGTGTAGCAAGCGACGCGATACCCGGCGGCGCGGTAGATCGCCTCCAGGAAGGCGCAAGTCGACCCCTTGCCGTTGGTGCCGCCGACGACGATCACCGGGCAATTCTGCCGTTGTCCCAGCCCGGCCTTGACGCGCGCCATACGCGCCAGACCGAACTCGATCCCCTCTTGCCCTCTGGGATGCAGTTTTTCGAGAAATTCCAGCCAATCGCCAAGCATTTCGGAAGTCGGAAACCAAAAATCGGAAGTCGGACAAGTATGCGGCACTTCGCGCCGTTCAGGGGACGGAATCAGAGGACAGTTTCAGAGGACAGAAGTTTGAGAGGACAGAAGACAGAATCAGAGGACAGAGATTTGAGAGGACAGAAGACAGAAAAACCGAGCGCTCGGTTTTTCTGTCTCACCCGGCGCGACAGCGCCGCAAACTCATCTGTCTTCTGTCCTCTCAAGCCTTTGTTCTCTCAAACCTCTGTCCTCTGAACCCTACTCGAGTTCCCTCCATGAAATACGCCGCACTTTATGCTCCGGCGGGTCGATTTTCACTTCATTCTCCTTGACGCATCCTTCG
>JAITAJ010000083.1 GCA_031284185.1 Accumulibacter sp.
AGCTGGGCGCCGCCGTGGTCGGCCGCGACGAACTGGCGGAGGCACTGTTCAGAGGACAGTGATTGGAGAGGACAGAAGACAGAGGAGTTTGCGGCGCTTTGCGCCGGGGTGGATGGAAAAAACCATCGCTCAGTTTCTCTGCCTTCTGTTCAGAGGACAGCGATTGGAGAGGACAGAAGACAGAGGAGTTTGCGGCGCTTTGCGCCGGGGTGGATGGGAAAAACCATCGCTCAGTTTCTCTGTCTTCTGTTCAGAGGACAGTGATTGGAGAGGACAGAAGACAGAGGAGTTTGCGGCGCTTCGCGCCGGGTGGGTGGGAAAAACCATCGCTCGGTTTCTCTGTCTTCTGTTCAGAGGACAGTGATTGGAGAGGACAGAAGACAGAGGAGTTTGCGGCGCTTCGCGCCGAGGGGGCGGGAAAAACCATCGCTCAGTTTCTCTGTCTTCTGTTCAGAGGACAGCGATTGGAGAGGACAGAAGACGGAGGAGTTTGTGGCGCTTTGCGCCGGGTGGGCGGGAAAAACCATCGCTCAGTTTCCTTGTCTTCTGTTCAGAGGACAGCGATTGGAGAGGACAGAAGACAGAAGAGTTTGCGGCGCTTCGCGCCGGGGTGATGACGAAAAACCGAGCGCCCGGTTTCTCTGTCTTCTGTCCCCTCAAACTTCTGTCCTCTGATTACGGAGTCTTTACGCATGAACGTCATCGTCACCGGCGCCGCCGGTTTCATTGGATCGAATCTCGTCAAGGCGCTCAACGAGCGCGGGGTGACCCGGATCATCGCGGTCGACAATCTCAGACGGGTAGAGAAGTTCAGAAATCTCGTCGATTGCGAGATCGCCGACTACATCGACAAGGAGGATTTTCTCGCGCGCCTTTCGGCCGGGCAGTTCGACGGCGCCGTGGCCTCCGTGCTGCACCAGGGCGCCTGTTCCGACACCATGGAAACGGATGGCCGCTACATGATGGAAAACAACTTCCGTTACTCGCTGGCCCTGCTCGACTGGTGCCAGGCGCGGAAGATCCCGTTCCTGTACGCGTCGAGCGCGGCGACCTACGGCGCCGGCAGCCGGTTCCGCGAAGAGCGTGCCTGCGAAACGCCGCTCAACGTCTATGGCTATTCCAAATTTCTGTTCGACCAGATCGTGCGCCGGCGTCTGCCGGAAGCGTCCGCGCAGATCGCGGGTTTCCGCTATTTCAACGTCTATGGCCCGCGCGAGTCGCACAAGGGGCGCATGGCCTCGGTGGCCTTCCACCACTACAATCAGTTTCGGGACGAAGGCAAGGTCAAGCTGTTCGCGGGCTGCGGCGCCTACGGCAACGGCGAACAGAAGCGCGATTTCGTTCATGTCGATGACGTCGCCCAGGTCAATCTGTTCTTCCTCGACCACCCCGGAAAGTCCGGCATCTTCAACGTCGGCACCGGGCGGGCGCAGAGTTTCAACGAACTCGCCGCCGCCAACGTGAACGCCTGCCGCGCCCTGCGGGGCAAGCCGCCCGAAACGCTCGACGCGCTGCTCGGGCAGGGTTTCATCGAATACATCCCGTTTCCCGATGCCCTGAAGGGAAAATACCAGAGCTTCACACAGGCGGACCTTTCAAGACTGCGCGAGGCCGGCTACGACGCGCCGTTCGCCAGCGTCGAGGAAGGGGTGGCGCGGTATGTCCGCTGGCTCGATGAGCACGTATAATCCCGATCCTGAATCCCGATGACCTCGTAACGCTGGCCGCTTCGTCCGATCCCGGTCGAATCGGTGCCGGTTCGCGCCGGAATTCACGTTTTCCGGCTTCGCCTGTCATGCTCGCGTCGTCGGGTTCGTCCTTGTGTCACCAGCAAGAAAAATCGAGCGGCGGGCCTTGATGTTCGTCGCTGCAAGCGAATCTGGAAGAGGGGTGGAAATTTTTTCCCCTTCCGGCTTACTTTGGTCGAAACCCCGGACGCAAGAAAGGGGTTCGGCCTTCGCGCCTTTCCTGTGGGCGGTGTTTCAAACCGGAGTCCGTTTTACGATGGTCATGTACAAGACGCTTGAAGACTGTGTGGGCGAAACGCCGCTGGTTCGCCTGGTACGCCTCCCCGGTTCGTTGAACGAAGCGTGCGGAAATGTTCTGCTGGTCAAGCTGGAGGGCAACAATCCGGCGGGGTCGGTCAAGGACCGGCCGGCGCTGTCGATGATCCGGCGGGCGGCGCAGCGCGGCGAGATCAAACCCGGCGACACGCTGATCGAGGCGACTTCCGGCAACACCGGCATCGCGCTGGCGATGGCCGCGGCGATGGCCGGCTTCCGCATGATTCTGGTCATGCCGGAGAACCAGAGCGTCGAGCGCCGCCAGACGATGCGCGCGTTCGGCGCCGAGCTGGTGCTCACGCCGCGCGACGGCGGCATGGAGCTGGCGCGCGACGTTGCCGAAAAGATGCGGGACGAAGGCAAGGGCGTGATCCTCGACCAGTTCGCCAATCCCGACAATCCGCTGGCGCATTACGAGGGAACGGGGCGGGAAATCTGGCGCGATACGCAAGGGCGCGTCACGCATTTCGTCAGCAGCATGGGCACGACCGGCACCATCATGGGCGTCGCGCGCCACCTGAAAGAGAAAAACCCGGAGGTACGCATCATCGGTTGCCAGCCCGAGGAAGGTTCGCAGATTCCCGGCATTCGCAAATGGCCGGAAGCCTATTTGCCGAAAATCTTCGATCGCGCGCTGGTCGATCGCATGGAAACCGTTTCCCAGGGAGACGCCGAGCGCATGACGCGCCGTCTGGCCCGTGAAGAAGGAATCTTCGCCGGCATCTCGTCGGGCGGCGCGGTAGTCGCCGCGCTGCGCATCGCCGAGGAAGTCCGCGACGCGACGATCGTCACCATCATCTGCGACCGGGGCGACCGCTATCTTTCGACGGGGGTGTTTCCGGCATAGGGTTCAGAGGACAGCGGTTTGAGAGGACAGAGGACAGATAAGTTTGGGCGCTTCGCGCCGAGTGAGAAACGAAAAACCGAACGCCCGGTTTCTCTGTCTTCTCAAATGGTTTTCCCCCGTCTTCTGAACCCGAGCTCTCGGTTTTCCGTTCTTGCTCCGGCGCGAAGCGCCGCAAGCGAGCCTGTCTTCTGTCCTCTCGAATCTCTGTCCTCTGGAACTGTCCTCTGAAACTGTCCTCTGAATTTATTTGAACACTTTAGATATTCCGAGGCGTATTTTGTTTCGTTTCGTATCCGTTCTGGTAAATCTTTCATCACGTATGCTAGAATTCACCTCTTTTTCGGGGATGTACTGAAAACAAAATGTTGCCAGAGGAAAGGCGCAATAAAATCCTGGAGATGCTCAAGGGGGTCGCGTTATGTTCCATGACCGAACTCGTCAAACAGTTGGAAGTATCTCGGGTCACTGTCGTCCGGGACATTGCGTTTCTGGAAAAAGCCGGTATCGTCACGAAGGTTCATGGCGGGGCCAAGCTGCGCAACGAGGACAACCCCCCTTACGAAGCGCTCTTCAAGGTTCGGATGAACAGGAATCTTCCAAGGAAACAAGCGATTGGAAGAGAAGCCGCGCTCCTGCCGAAAGATGACAGCACCATCTTCATCGACTCTTCGACGACTTCCTACGCCTTCGCGCTCGAACTCCTGAAAAGAAAGTTCCTGCATCTCAACATCATCACCAATTCCCCCGCCATTCTCAGCGCGGCGAGGGAAACGACGGGAGTGACCATCATCGCCACGGGAGGGGAACTGAACCCCATGTTCAACATGCTCGGCGGGCTTTGGGTGGCGGATTTCCTGGATAAGATCAACTTCGACGCCGCATTCATATCCGCTTCCGGGATCTCCGAAAAACTCAACCTCACGACGAGCAGCATCGACCTGGCGAACATCCTGAACAAGGTCATTTCCAAGACCCCGCGCGTTCATCTTCTGGCGGACAGCTCCAAACTTTCCAAACAGGAAATGATCAACATCTGCCCGCTCTCGCGCTGCTCGCTGCTCGTCACGGACGACGGCATCACGCCGGACCAGGAACTTCGTTTCCGCGACATCGTGGACCTGAAAATTGCGCGTCTTCGGGCCTGAATCTTTCCACGCCCGGCTTTCCCGGTCGCCGCCGTAGCCGAAGCCATCCATGAAAATCCTCGTGTGCCTGAAGCAGGTTCCCGGAGAAGCGCGGTTCGACCGGACGACTCACACGGTCATCCGGGAGGAGCGCAATCAGGTCATGAATCCGTCGGACCTCTACGCGCTCGAAACCGCCCTGGAACTCAAGGAAAGGCTTGGCGCGGAGGTAGGCGCGATCAGCATGGGAAAGCCCTTTGCCGCGAAGATGCTCGCCGCCGCCGCCGCGCTCGGGGCCGACGCGCTTTATCTCGTCAGCGATCCCGCGTTCGCGGGGTCCGACACCTACGCCACGGCCTCGATTCTGGCGGCCGCCATCCGCCATATCGGAGGCGCCGACCTGACGTTGTGCGGCAGACGCTCGATCGACGGCGAGACGGGACAGGTCGGGCCACAACTCTCCGTCATGCTGCGCGTGCCGTGCCTCACGAACGTTTCGGGCATCGTGTCGGCGGCGGCGACGCGCCTCGTCTGCGCGCGCCTCCTGGAAGATCGCCGTGAGATCTGGCGCGTGGCCTACCCCTGTCTACTGACCGTCTGCGAGGGTGTGGAAGGGATCACCCATCCGCGCCTCGCCGGCATCGCAGACATGATCCGGGCCAGGAGCCTTCCCGTGCGACTCCTGACGCGCAAGGAGCTGCCCGATGTCGAAGCCTTCGGGAGAAAAGGCTCCCCGACCCAGGTGCGCAAGGCTTTCACCCTCGAAACCCGGGAACGAGCGTGCCTCATCGAGACGAACCTCGTGTCCGGGGCCGCGAAGATCACTGACGCGCTGCGGCGTGCCAGGACGAAAACCGCATGAGCGTCGATGGGGAAATCTGGGTGATCTGCGAGACACGGGACGGCGAAATTCTCGAATGCTGTTTCGAGCTTCTCGGAAAAGCCGCTTCTCTGGCCGCGCGGAACGGATCGAATGTCTGCGCCGTGTTTTTCGGAGAAGTGCCGAAGGCCGCCGCGCTGTTCGCCTCGGGCGCCGCGAAAATCTACCTGTCCGATGGATTCGAGCGCGCGGATGACGGTCTGCTGGCCGAAGCAATCGCCGCGCTGGCCAGACGCCACAAGCCCGAAACCCTCCTGATGGCCGCGACGGTCCGCGGTCGCTCGATCGCCCCGCAGGCCGCGGCGCTCCTGAACACCGGCCTGACCGCCGATTGCACTGACCTTCACCTCGAAGACGGCTTGCTGATCCAGACGCGCCCCGCGCTCGGCGGAAACCTGATGGCGCAGATCGTCTGCGCCGCCGCCCGCCCCCAGATGGCCACCGTCCGCCCGAGGGTCTTCCCCATGCCGAGCCTCGCTTCCGGGCGGGAGGGAGAGATCGTCCGCGTTCCGCTGAAAGAACTCCTTGCCGAAAAGACACCGGCAAAGGCGCCGGAACGGGTGGGCACGGAGAAAATCTCCGGCAACCGGCGAGCTCTCAACGATGCCGACATCATTCTCGCCGGAGGCATGGGGCTGGGCGGCAAGGCGGGATTCATCAGGCTCGAAGCCCTGGCGGATGCCGTTGGCGCTTCCCTGGCCGCCTCCCGGGCAGCCGTACATGCGGGATTCGCGCCCTATGCCTCCCAGGTCGGACAGACGGGCGTCGTCGTGCGCCCCCGTCTCTACGTCGCGTTCGGCATCTCCGGCGCCGTTCAGCACTTGGCCGGAATGTCCGTATCGGAATACATCGTCGCGGTCAACACGGACGGCAAAGCGCCCATTTTCAGGCACGCCCATTTCGGACTCGTGGCCGACGCGATGGAAACACTGGAACTTCTGCTGAGCGAATTCGCGTGAACAGAGGACAGTTTCAGAGGACAGTTTCAGAGGACAGCGGTTTGAGAAGACAGAAGACAGATAAGTTTGCGGCGCTGTCGCGCCGTTCAGAGGACGGAAAGCCGAGCGCTCGATTTCTCTGTCTTCTCCATTCAGCGCCGAGACGCCTCGAACACCGCCG
>JAITAJ010000113.1 GCA_031284185.1 Accumulibacter sp.
TCATACCATGAAAATCGCCGCCTGGAACGTCAATTCACTCAAGGTTCGTCTGCCCCAGTTGATCGAGTGGCTGGATTCGCGTCGATTCGACCTCGTGTGTCTTCAGGAGACCAAGCTGGAGGATCGGAATTTTCCGCGCGCAGAGATCGAGGCCGCGGGGTATGCCGTCTGTTTTTCAGGGCAGAAAACGTACAACGGTGTGGCGTTGCTTTCCAGGCATCCCTTGAGTGAAGTCGTCTGCGGCAACCCGCGTTTTCCCGACGAACAAAAGCGCCTGATCTCGGCAACGGTCGGCGCGATCCGCGTCGTTTGTGCCTATGTGCCCAACGGCCAGGCCGTCGGCAGCGACAAGTACGGATACAAGCTCGACTGGCTGCGCGCCCTGACGGACTGGCTCAGGGAGGAAATGGCCATTTACCCGCGACTGATCGTGGCCGGGGATTTCAACATCGCCCCGGAAGACCGCGCCGTCCACGACCCGGACGCCTGGGCCGGCCAGGTGCTGTGCTCGGACGCGGAGCGGGCCGCTTTCAGGGCGTTGTTGGCATTGGGACTGAAGGACAGTTTCCGGCTGTTCGATCAGCCGGAAAAGACCTATTCGTGGTGGGATTACCGGATGCTCGGCTTCCAGAAGAACAACGGACTGCGCATCGACCACATCCTGCTCTCGGCGGCGCTGGCCGAACATTGCCGCGCGTCCGGCGTCGACCGTGAGATGCGCAAGCGGGAACGCCCCTCCGACCATGCTCCGGTGATGGCGGAGCTGGCCGTTTCAGAAGACAGAAAACAGAAGACAGAAGACAGATATCAGAGGACAGAACCCTGAGCAGAGGACAGAACCTTGAGAAGACAGAAGACAGATCAGCTTGGGCGCGTCGCGCCGCGTGAGGACGGAAAACCGAGAGTTCGGTTTTTCCTTCTTCACTCGGCGCGAAGCGCCGCAAACTCATCTGTCTTCTGTTTTCTATCTTCTATCTTCTGATTAGCCAGCCGCACATAATCGGCAACGGACAGCGCTTCGGCCCGCGCGCTGGGCGCGAGGTCGAGCCGCGCGAGCTGGGCGTCATCGACGATGCCTTTCAAGGTGTTGCGCAACATCTTGCGCCGCTGCGAAAAGGCCGCCGCGACCAGCGCCGCGAACCGCGTTTCGTCACGTACCGTGAGCTCCTCGGGACGCCGCGGAATCAGCCGGATCACCGCCGAGTCGACCCTGGGCGCCGGATCGAAGGATTCCGGCGGCACGTCGAGCAGCCGGTCCATGACGAAACGGTATTGCAGCATGACCGACAGCCGCCCATAATCGGCGCGGCCCGGTTCGGCTACCATGCGTTCGACGACTTCCTTCTGCAACATGAAATTCATGTCATGAACCCGGTCGGCAAAACGGGCCAGATGGAATAGCAGAGGCGTCGAGATGTTGTACGGCAGGTTGCCGAGCACGCGGAGCTTCCGCCCGGCGACGGCCAGATTGCCAAAATCGAAAGCCAGGGCATCCCCCGCGTGAATGCTCAGCCTCTCGGCGGGAAAACGCTGCCGCAGGCGGGTGATGATGTCGCGGTCGATCTCGATGACGTGAAGATGATCGAGCCTTTGCAGGAGCGGCGCGGTCAACGCCCCGAGGCCGGGACCGATCTCGACGACGAGATCGCCACGCTGCGGCGCGACGGCGGCAATGATCGCGCCGATCGTTTGCGCGTCGATCAGGAAATGCTGCCCGAAACGCTTGCGCGCAATGTGCCGTTTTGTCTGCAAGGTCTCGATCCGGGTTTCAGTGCGGGCATGAGCCGCGCCGGCGGCTCATGCCGCGCGCGATCCGGTTCGGGCCAGCTTTGCCATTCGCGCGGCCTGGTCGATGGCGGCAAACAGGCTGCCGGCATCCGCGCGTCCCGTTCCGGCGAGTTCGAGCGCCGTGCCATGATCGACCGAGGTGCGGATGATCGGCAGACCAAGCGTGACGTTGATCCCTTGGCCGAAAGTGGCGTACTTGAGCGCCGTCAATCCCTGGTCGTGATACATCGCCAGCAGACAATCTCCCCGGGCCAGGACGGGGGGCGTGAACATCGTGTCCGCCGGCAGGGGGCCAATCAGGCGCATCCCCTCACCACGCAACTTTTCCAGTATCGGAGCAATTACCGTGATTTCCTCATCGCCGAGATAACCGCCTTCTCCGGCGTGAGGATTGAGTCCGGCCACCAGAATGCGCGGCGACTCGATTCCATATTTGCTCCGCATCTCGGCGCACAGGACGCGCAGCGTCTGTTCCAGCGATTCGCGCGTGATGGCGGCGGGAACGTCTCTCAGGGGCAGATGGGTCGTCGCCAGCGCGACTCGGAGATTCTCGCCGGCAAGCATCATGACCACCCGCGCGGTCTGCGTCTTTTCGGCGAGATATTCGGTGTGGCCGGAAAAGGGAATGCCGGCATCATTGATGATCCCCTTGTGCGCCGGCGCCGTCGCCATCGCCGCGAATTCACCCGACACGCACCCGGCCAGCGCCCGGTCGATGAGGCGCAACACGTAGCGGGCATTGGCCGGATCGAGCCTGCCGGGGATGGATTCGGCGTCGGCCCGCACATGCAGCACGTCGAGGACGCCCGGCTCCGGGGGCGCCGTGGCCGGCCAGTCGCGCAGTTTCACGCGCGCGCCGAGCAGACGCGCGCGCGCCGCGAGCACGTCCTTGTCGCCCAGCACGACGAGCCTTGCCGGAAAACGCGGATGCGCCGGACGCTCGGCCAGGCGCAGACAAAGCTCCGGCCCGACGCCAGCCGGTTCGCCGGAAGTGACGGCAATGATGGGCGCGACGCTCACGGAATCAATCCGGGTTCAGGCATCGTCGAGTTTCAATTCGACGTAAGCGCGATCGCGCGCCTGCCGCAACCAGTCCTGGTAAGCCTCATCGAGCTTGCGTTCGCGCAAGGACTGGCGGGCCGCGTTGCGCATACGGTCGGGAGAGACTTCCTGCACACGGCGTTGCAGTACTTCGATCAGATGGTAGCCAAAAGGCGTTTTGACCGGGCGGCTGACTTCCTTCGGGTTGAGCGCATCCATCGCCCGCTCGAACTCCGGCACGGTATCGCCGGGATAGAGCCATCCCAGATCGCCGCCCTTCGTGGCCGAACCGTCCTGCGAATACAGACGCGCCAGTTCGGCGAATTTCTCGCCATGCATGATGCGCTCGTACAGGCCGTCCAGCTTGTGCCGCGCCTCGGGATCCGACACGAGTTCATTGACCTTGATCAGAATGTGCCGGGTGT
>JAITAJ010000211.1 GCA_031284185.1 Accumulibacter sp.
CCGCGCGATTCGACCGGAGCGGCGTTCTGTTCCGCGTCCGGCGGAGTCGAGCCGCAGGCAGCAATCAGGAGGATCAAGAGGCTTGGGATGATGAGGCGTTTCATGAGCAAATCTCCAGCGTTCATAAAGAAAGAATTTGTCCGGTTTCGAATGATCCTTACCGACGGTAGGGACCCCAGGCCGGCTCACGGACATCGCCGGCCGGAATGGAAAGGCGTTGCTTGAAGCGGCCGTCGACCGACACCGCCGACAACACGCCGCGCCCGCCGATTTCCGTGGCAATCAGGATCAGGCGGTCATTGGGCGCGAACGACGGTGATTCATCCTTGGCCGAATCGGTCAGTACCTGCACCTGGCGGCTGGCCAGGTCCATCACCGCCAGGCGGAACGCGCCGTCGCGCCGGGTGATGAAGGCCATCGTCCTGCCGTCGGACGAGAGGCGCGGCGAGACGTTGTAGTTGCCCTCGAAAGTGACGCGCTGAATGTCGCCGCCGCTGATCGAAGCGCTATAGATTTGCGGGCTGCCGCCGCGATCGGAAGTGAAATAAAGGGTCTGCCCGTCGGGCGCGAAGAAGGGTTCGGTATTGATGCTGGAACTGGCGGACAGGCGTTGCGCGCCGGAGCCGTCGGCATTGATCAGGAAAATCTGCGAGCCGCCTTCCTTCGACAGCGTGACGGCCAGTTTGCGGCTGTCCGGCGACCAGGCCGGCGCCGAGTTGGATCCCTTGAAGTTGGCGACCACGGTACGCCGCCCGCTGAGCAGCGAATGGAGGTAGATCACCGGCTTCTTGTTCTCGAACGAAACGTAGGCCAGGCGCGAGCCGTCGGGCGACCAGGTCGGCGAGATGATCGGCTCGCGCGAAATCAGCGCGGCCTGCGCGTTCTGTCCGTCGGCGTCGGCGATGTGCAATTCGTAGCGGGTCGGGCCGTTCTTGACGACGTAGGCGATGCGCGTGGAAAAGATGCCGGGTTCGCCGGTCAGTTTTTCGTAGACGAAGTCGGCGACGCGATGGCCGGCGGCCCGCAGCATGTTCGTCGAGGTCGACAGGGCCTCGCCGCCGAGCGAGGTCTGCCGGGCCACGTCGTAGAGCTGGAAACGCGCTTCCAGGCGTCCGGCGCCGGGCCACACGCTGCCGGTCACGAGCGCGTCCGCGCCGCGGTCTCTCCACTCCTCGACCACCGGATGGCTCGTTTCGGTCAGTGACACGCCGGAGGCATCCACCATGCGGAACACGCCGCTGCGTTCGAGGTCGCCGCGCACGACGCTGCTTATGGCGCGCGCGGAGGCGCCGTCGCCGCCGAAATCGGCGACGGCGACCGGAATGCGGTTGGCGCCGGCGCCGGTGATCTCGACGGTCAGCTCGGCGCGGGCGGCGGGCGCGAGAAGGCAGGCGGCGAAAACGCTGCTGGCAATCAGGCCCAGGCCGCGCAGTGAAAGCGAGGGTCGAAACATGGCAGGCATGACTTTCAAAAATGAATGCGGGATTATATCCCTTTGGCGTTTCGTGGATTTGTAACGAAAGGTAATTTCAAGGTCATTTCCCGGATTCGGCCGATCATTCCTCAAACGGCTGATAGGGAATGTTCAGTTCGCGCTCGAACAGGCTCTGGTCATCGGGCAGCGGCAGCGGGCTGGATTTCCGGATCGCGCGCACGACGGCTTCGTCCAGCGCCTTGTTGCCGCTGGACTGGCTGATCCTGACGTCGCCGACGATATCGCCGGAGGGCAGTTGAGTCACCTTGAAGACGGCCTTTGGATTGCCATCGATGCCCGGCGGCAGAACGATGTTGCTCCTGATCTTGCCGCGAATCCTGGCCTGGTAGTTCTCCAGGCCACGCGCCCGCGCGCTCGCCGCCTGTCCGGCCCGGATCTGCCTGAGGTCCGCGTCGGCCTGCGCCCGCATCTGCTCCGCCATCTTCCGCCGTTGCGCTTCTTTCAACTCTTGCTCGATCTGCCTCTTCCGTTCCTCATCCTTTCTTTGTTGCTCCTTCCGGGCTTCTTCCTGCTTCCGGGCCTCCTCCTGCTTCCGGGCCTCTTCCTGTTTCCGCGCTTCTTCCTGTTTCCGCGCTTCTTCCTGCTTCCGGGCCTCCTCCTGTTTCCGCGCCTCTTCCTGCTTCCGCGCCTCTTCCTTCCGCAGCTCTTCCTGTCTCGATTCCTCCTGCTTCCGGGCTTCTTCCTCCTTGCGCCTCGATTCCTCCTGCTTGCGCAGTTCCTCTTCCATCCTCTTTTTCTCTTCCTTGATCGAGATGTCCGGTCCGGGGAGTGTGGACGGCTCCGGGACGGAAGCGGGTTTCGGCTCCGGCGGGGGAGGGGGCGGCGGCGGCAGCGGCAGCGGCTCCGGCACGGGTTCGGGAACAGGTTTCGGCGGGGGCGGCTCCGGCACGGGATCGGGTTTCGGCGGCGGCGGCAGTTCGGGGGCGGGCCGGGATTTTCCGGCGGCGACCGGGGCCGGCGCGCTCCGCCAGACTTCCACGCCCATCACGGACGGCGCCTGGCTTTTCCATTGCACGCCGAGAAACAGCGCGCCAACGAGCGCCACGTGAACGAGCGCCGCCAGCGCCAGCGCCGTGAAGCTGGTTTCTTCCTCGGGCGGAATGGGAAACGGGCTGTTCACTGTTTCCCGGTCGGCTGGACCAGCAAGCCGACGCGCCCGACCCGCTGGCGCTGAAGTTCGTCCATGACCCGGAGCACCGCCTCGTACCTGACGTTCTTGTGGCCGACGATCAGCACCGGGCGTTCCGGGTCCCTGATCTGCGCGTTCCTGATCGCCTGTGCCAGCTCATCGCGGCCCAGCGGGCTCTCCCGGCCCTTGTCCATCAGCGACAGCGACCCATCTTCGCCGATGTTGACCTGCAAGGCGTCGGCGGGCGCCTGCGAGGCGCTTCCGACCGATGGCACGTCGATGCTGGCGGTGGTCATCATCGGCGCGGTGACCATGAAGATGACCAGCAGCACGAGCATGACGTCGATGTAGGGGACGACGTTGATTTCGTTTTTCAGGCGGCGTTCGCGCATTTCATCTTCCCGTTCATCGCATGTGGCGTTGAAGGATGTTGGAGAATTCTTCCATGAATGACTCGAAGCGCGTAGACAGGCGGTCGATCTCGTGCGAGAAGCGGTTGTACGCGACGACCGCCGGGATGGCCGCGAACAGGCCGATGGCGGTGGCCACGAGCGCCTCGGCGATACCCGGCGCGACGGCCGACAGCGTGGCCTGGCCGACGTTGGACAGACCGCGAAACGAGTGCATGATTCCCCACACCGTGCCGAACAGTCCGACGTAGGGACTGACCGAGCCGACCGAGGCGAGAAAGGCCAGATGCGCGTCGATGTTGTCGACCTCGCGCTGATAGGTGGCCCGCATGGCCCGGCGCGAACCGTCGATGACATCCTTCGGATCGAGGTTCTTCTGGCTGCGCAGCTTGGCGAATTCGCGGAAGCCGGCCTCGAAGATGCGTTCCATGCTGCCCGTGCCGTGGCGGTTGTTGACCGCGCTCTGATAGAGGCTGTTGAGGTCGCCGCCGCTCCAGAAATCGCGCTCGAACTGTTCGGTCTGCGCCTTGGCCTCGCGCACCGTGAACCACTTGCGGAAGATGTAATACCAGGACATGAAGGAGACGCCGGCCAGGATGGTCATGACGGCCTGGACGACCGCGCTGGCGTTGAGGATCAGGTGCAGGATGGAAAGGTCTTGCGATACGTTCATTGAATGGCCTCCAGTTGTGCGCGCAACGGAGCGGGAATGGAAGTGACCTTCATTCGCCCGGTGCCGGTGTCGATGCGCACGCAGACGACCTGGATCGCGCCGTTGACCAGTTCTTCCCAGGTTTCGCGCGTGTCGCCGCGCCGGACGTGTTGACGGAAAAATATCTGTGAGCGCGTGATTTTCTCGACTTCGAGGCTGATCGTGAGCAGATCGTCGAGGCGCGCCGGTTTCAGGTAATCCAGATCGACACTGCGCACGACGAAAGCGATGCCCGGATCGCGCAAGAGATCGACCTGATCGAAGCCCATCGCGCGCAGCCACTCGGTGCGGCAGCGCTCGAAGAATTTCAGGTAATTGGCGTAATACACCACACCACCGGCATCGGTATCCTCGTAGTAGATACGAACGGTGTGGTCGAAGGCGTCGGATTTTCGTGCGTGCTTCATGAATGTGCAATTCTAGAGCAATCAGTGTTCAGAAGACAGAGGACAGGGGACAGGGGACAGAAGACAGAAGACAGAAAAACCCATCGCTCGGTTTTCCCCTCCATCTCTCGGCGCGAAGCATTCCAGAGGACAGAGGCTTGAGAGGACAGAAGACAGAAAAACCCATCGCCCGGTTTTTCCTCCCTTGCCCGGATTCAGAGGACAGAGGCTTGAGCGGACAGAAGACAGAAAAACCCATCGCTCGGTTTTTCCTCCCTTGCCCGG
>JAITAJ010000263.1 GCA_031284185.1 Accumulibacter sp.
GTGCCGCTCTCCCTGGAACCAGTTGGGAGAAAGGATGCGCAGACCCTGCGGTTCCAGCTTCTTGGCCAGTTCCTTGTAGGTCGTGGTGGAAAGCACCTTGTCGATCTCGTCCGTCGAGGTGATCAGATAAGGCATCGCAAAAATCCCGAAATCCTTGTTGTAAGCGCTGACGCGCCCGAAATCGGTGATGACGCCGACGTTGGTCCCCACGCGCGCCTGTTCGATGACGTCTTCGTCACTGCCCAGTTGCGAACTCGGGAAAATCTGAACTTCGACATTGCCGTCCGTCCTCTTCTTGACGTTGTCGCGGAAGACTTCGAGTCCCTTATAGACGGGATCGTTTTCGGTGAGAACGGTGCTGACCTTCAGCAGATACTTTTCCGCGGCACTCGCCGGCGCGGCAAACGCCAGACCCAGCATCGCCACGAGCGAGAACGACAAAACAACACTCTTTTTCATAACTTCCTCCCAAGGGAAAAAAAACAACGAACGACACCAACCTCTCTCAAGTACAACATCACATCAATGCTTCCCGCCATGCGCCAGATACTCGTCATGGTCGAGAATCGTCTTGTGTCCGGTGAAATGCAGCGCCTCATCGATGTTGCACTCGCCGCCGGACCACATGCGTTTGCTCGTCCAGTCCAGCGCCGGACCGGCCCAGAACTCGTCCGAGGGCGGCAGCCCGAGCGGCAGGAACACCGCGCAGCAAAGATAGAGGCTGCCCGTCGAGATATAGACCTCGCCGACGCCGGGTTGCGCGCCGCAGAAACCGATCCTGAGCCAGCCCTCGTCATCGAAGGTGCCGGGCGTCATGGTCCGCCGGATCATCGCGGTCAGGCCGCTGCGCGCCTGCGAGGGAGGAAGCCCCTCGGGAAGCAGGTGTTCGAGCGCCATCTGGGCGAGATGCTGGAAGGCGCCGAAGCGGTAGGCCAGCGAGCGTCCGACGGGCGGGAAACTGCCGTCCGGGTTGATCAGCCGCTCCTGAATCGCCGCGTAACGCCGGGCGCGTTTTTCCACGACCTCGACGTATTGCCCCCAATCCGGATCGATCGGGCCGACCGTCCGGAGAATGTCGACCAGCATCGGCCCGATGACGTAACTGTTGTAATAGTTCCAGCAATATTCCACGCCGTCGCTGTAAACGCCGTCGCCCTTGTACCAGTATTCGCAGAAGGTGCGCACGGCGAAATCCACGCGCATCGGGTCCCAGGGGCCGCCCAACAGGTGGATCGCCACTTCGTTCATCGCGCCGAAGAGGATGAAGTTGCTGTACGACGGCTTGCGCGTCCGCTGTTCGATCAGGCAATCGATGAGGTTCTTTTTTACCCGCGGTTCGAGCTTGCCGAGGAGTGCCTTCGGCGCGCGAATGAGGCCGTGGGAAAGAAACGCCGCATCACAGATCGGCTGAATCCCCTCATCGAAGGTCATGCGGTCGGGCGAGGCGGGGTCGGTCGCCTTGTCGATGGCGCGCCGCACCAGATCGGCGTAGCGCGCGCGTTTGGCTTCCTCGTCCGCGGAAAGCCCCGTCGCGTCGAGCCAGGGCGCGAAACCGCACAGGGTGCGTCCCAGCGCTTCGAGGTGCGTGAACTTCGCCCGGGTATCCCTCTCCGCCTTGCATTCGATGGGCATCTCCTTTTTCAGACGCCCCTCGGCCAGCGCCGTCCATACGGGATCGGCGATTTTCAACATGGTATCGAGCCAATAGCTCCGATCGTCACTCATGGTCATCTATCCCACGGATCGTTGTGAATGCGCCACGGTTGAGAAACATTTCATCATCCTGATCCACCCCTGGTTGTCGCCGACCTTTTCTCGCGCCGCGATCGTCATTTGTTTGTTCTCGTCCTTCCGGCATCGGGCTTGCGGTGCGACGCGCGGACGGACTGACTGGTATGGTAAAGGCTTTCATCCTTCGACGCAAGAGAAACTTGCGAGGCCGGATTCACGGCCTCGTCCCTCCCTTTCGCTATCCCGGAACGGCGAAAAAGGCGGATGCGCGTCAAACTTGTATGGAACTCATGGCATGGGGCGAATCCGGCGGATTCCGGGCTTGCGTCGCTGGCCGGAACCATCAGAGCCGCTTGATGTGAAACCCGCCATCCACATCGACATGGTTTCCCGTCGTGTAAATGAACTTGTCATCACAGAAGGCGCTCACGGCCAGACCGATGTCCTCGGGCTGTCCCCAACGGGCGATGGGAAACGCGCCGGCTTCGATCAGGTCGCTGTATTTCTTGTGCACGACGCGGGTCATGTCGGTCTCGATGACGCCCGGGCGGATTTCGTAGACGAGGACCCGCTCGGCGGCGAGCCTGTCGGCGAGAACCTGCGTCAGAATGGCGAGGCCCGCCTTGGACATGCAGTATTCGGCGCGGTTCGGCGATGAAACGTTCACCGAGCTGGAGGTAATGTTGACGATGACGCCGCGTTTTTTCCCACGGATGTCCTGTTTCAGCATCTGGCGGGCGACGATCTGCGTCATGAACATCGTCCCCTTGAGGTTCGTGCCCACGACGAAGTCGAAGCTCTCCTCGGTCATGTCGAGCACGTCCTGGCGCGTCTTCGGAGCCACGCCGGCGTTATTGACGAGCACGTCCACGCGACCGAACTTTTCCAGTGTCTTCGCCAGAAAGGATTCCCTGTCGGCGGCGCTGGTGATGCTCCCCTGGACGTAGAGCCATTCGACTCCGGCCTTGTCCAGCGCGTCGAAATTCGCCTGATAATCGGCCAGCGCGTTGATGTCCAGCACCGCAAGCGCATAACCGTCCTGCCCGAGCTGTTTCACCACGCCATGACCGATCCCTCTGCTGCCGCCGGTCACAATGGCGACCTTTCTGCTGACTTGCATGAAAAAACCCCCTTGTTTTATATGGAGGAACGCATCGAGCCATCCCTCGCTTCACTCGACGAATAACCGGCCAAGAATGAACGGGTTCAGTTTCGTTGTCAAGCCGATTCAGAGGACAGAGATTTGAGAAGACAGATTGGCTTGGGCGCTTCGCGCCGGGGGATGAACGAAAAACCGAGCGCTCGGATTCAGAGGACAGGGGCTGGATATTTCGGCAAGGGCAGAGGAGCGGGGCGAGGAGTACGTTCTGCAGGCGCTTGCCCACGGGATGAAGGCCATCCAGTCGGGAGGAGACTGGATTGTAAAGAAGGCAACGAGGAGTGGGAGGAGAGGGGATGATCTGGCGAAGGGAAAAACCACGAATCGACAAGCGCGGCAGATGCGGGAAATTTGGTCAACGCCGCCAAACTCGAGGCCCGGCTCATTGGGCAGGGAATTACGGGAAATCATGCGTTTGAAACGCATGTCTTGGATCAGGGAGAATTTCGCGGCTTGGGAATTGAATTCGCGCCCGCGAGCAGTTTGCCAGCCATATCGAGGACGTAATCGACGATCCAAGTAAGTGCCTTGCGCCAGCCGAGTTCGGTCGCGCAGCTTCCCGGCAAGAATCAACGGGCACCGTGGCGATCAGAAACCCACGCGCAGCCGATGGGGGTAGCGCATTTCAGCCTGGAGAGGAATATTACGATGGAAATCATCCATATGCTCATGGGTATTCACGAATCGATATCAGCCGAGAGGTGAGGGAAGGAAAATATGAGAAGAAGATCGCCGCCGAACCCACCGAGGAAGAAAAAATGACGCTGAAACCGGGTGGGGACGGCAAGAGGCGAGCCTTTGCCAACGGTATTTTCAGCACGCGGGAAGCGGCAGTGAACCATGCTCTGCGAATGACGCAAGCCTCGGAGGGGCCGCCTGTTTATCTGGTTCATTTCCCCCGGGCGGACAATGCCCTGTCCGAACCGATGATTGCCGGGTAGCTCTTCGTCGCCATCGGCCATGCTCGATTCGAGAATCCGTTCCGCCGGATCCATCCCGTGGCGCTCACCGCCAGTTCGATCATCGCCCCTGAAATGGTCGGCCCGCGCGATCTGGAGCGCATCCCCGACCTCGAACTGATCGACCGCTCACGCATCATGGCGCAGGCATGAGCGGTCGACCGTGCGACGGGAACGCGGCGGCCACCTCATAACTTGAATGCCGCGATCGACCCGCTGGTTTCCTTGGCGAGATGATCGAGCTGTTGCGCGTTGGAGGAGACTTCCTCGGCGGCGACGTTATTCTCGTCCGTCATCTGGGCGATGTTTTCGACGTGTTTGGCTATGTCGTGGCTCGCGTTGCTCTGTTCCTTCAGGTTATTGGAAATTTCCGTCACCGCCTCGGAAACCTTGCTTGAGTCTTCCTGAATGGAAACCATGCGCTCGCCCGCGCTTTCCGCCAGCGCCTTGCCGGACTCCACCCGCTGCACCACTTTTTCCATCTCCGTCACGGCGTCGTTGGCGGAAGCCTGTATCTTGGTGATCATGGCGCTGATGTTGCCCGTGGATTGCGCCGTGCGTTCGGCGAGCTTGCGAACTTCGTCGGCGACCACGGCGAAACCGCGCCCCTGTTCGCCGGCGCGAGCGGCCTCGATGGCCGCGTTCAGGGCGAGAAGGTTGGTCTGGTCGGCGACTTCCCGGATGACCTGCACGATGTTGGAAATTTCCCTGGATTCCTCACCCAGATTATGAATCACACTGCTTGCGCTACTGACGGTCAGGGCGATCTCGCTCATTTCGGACACGGCTTCCTGAATGATCCGGCCGCCTTGCAGGGAGTTTTCGCCCGCCTCGTGCGCGAGGGATTGTGCTTCTTCGGCGTTGCTGGAAACGGTGTTGATGGAAACCGTCATTTCCTCGACGGCGGCAGCCGTCGCGGACGTCGCGCTCGCCTGCTTGGCGGAACTCCCCGCGACCTGAGAGGCGGCGGTGGCCAGCGCGGAGGCCGTGGAAAGCACTTCGCCGGCGTTGCTGCTCGCCGTAGACAAGGTGCCGTGCAGGCGTCCGATCAGCGCGTTGAAACTCTCCGCCAACAGCCCCATTTCATCCTTGCTGTCGATCTCGACCCGGTAGGTCAGATCGTTTTCGTCACTGATGTGTTCTATCGTGCCACAGGTGAGCGTCAAGGGTCTCATGATGGCCCTGGACACACTCCATGAGACGAGCAGTATCAGGATGGCCGCCAGACCGAACAGCGTGGATTGCTCGATGGTGTAGTTCCGCACCAGCACGGCATCGTCACTCTTGATCTGGCTCGCCACCTTCCGTTCGTAGTCGATCAACACGTCGAGCGCTTCTTGCTGCGTCTCATAGGCTCTCTTCTGCTTTCTGAAAGTCTCGAAGACTTGCGCCATCAGGGCCTGTTGTCCCGTCATGTCGCCCACGGGCAAGGCGATGAGTTTTTCCAGCAGCGGGCGAATGGGGTCAATCTGTGATTTCCAGCCATCCACAGCCCCGGCGAGACGCGCCAGAACGGGTTTCAATTCCTCGACCACTTTCGGATCACGTATCACTCCGGCATATTTCTTCCGGCTTTCCTCGGCATTCGCCCAGCCTTGATCATAGCGGCTCAGAATATCGGCGAATTCCCGGCGCGCGCCGGCGGAATAATCGGTTTCAAAAACGGCGATTTCGGTGACGACCTGCTCGATATCCGTATTGTTCAGCTTGGACCGATTCAGATATGACTGCGCGGGCATCACGGTGTTGGTCAGCCGTTCGATGGTTTCACCCAGCGACAGGGTGCCCACCAGAGCCAGAACGCCGATGACGGCGGTGGCGGCCAGGCTGCTGACCGTCAACAGCAACAGTTTCGTTTTGATTTTCATATCATCTCCATTCATCAATCGAACGACCAACGACGTTGCATGCCCCGGGATCGCGGATCAGGGGGTGGGGATGCGGCTGCGCCATTACGAGTCCGATTTGACAGCGCGCCGCGTCACAATGTTCCACATCGAATCCAGCGCGCGGTAAGCGCGGGCACGCTTCATGAGGGCGCTCCGCCGCCAGTCCCACGAGCGTCGACGGGCGCCCGCTTCACCGACGGAGCCGCTCCGCTCGTTTTTTACCGTTTTCCGAATTGACCATCCGTGTCGCCCGTGGCTATAATCTGCGCTTTTGCGCAAGGTGCCCGTTATGCGTCGGAAGCTCGTTGCAGGAAACTGGAAGATGCACGGTGTGCTCAGGACCAACCAGCAATTACTGGCGGACGTCGCCGCCGGTCTGTCGGGCGCGCCGGATGTGGCCGTCGCGGTGTGCGTGCCCTTTCCCTATCTGGCCCAGGCGCAGTCGGCGTTGAGCGGAACCTCGGTGGCGTGGGGCGCGCAGAATCTCAGCGAACAGGCGCAGGGCGCCTTCACCGGCGAGGTGAGCGCGGCGATGTTGCAGGATTTCGGCTGCCGCTACGTGCTGGTCGGACATTCCGAGCGCCGTTCGATCTTTGGTGAATCCGACCGGCTGATCGCCGAGAAATTCGCCGCCGCGCTGGCGTCCGGGCTGCATCCGGTGCTGTGCGTCGGGGAAGTGCTGGAACAGCGCGACGCGGGCAGGACGCTCGAAGTGGTTTCGGCGCAGATCGGCGCCGTGCTGGAGCGTGTCGGTGTGGCGGCGTTTTCCGGAGCCGTCGTGGCTTACGAGCCGGTCTGGGCCATCGGCACCGGACGGACGGCGACGTCCGCCCAGGCGCAGGAAGTCCATGCGGCGATTCGCGCCCAGATCGCAAAGGCCGACGCCGGGGTCGCCGACGGGTTGCAGATTCTTTACGGCGGCAGCGTGAAGCCGGGGAACGCGGCTGAACTTTTCGCCATGCCGGACGTCGATGGCGGACTGATCGGGGGAGCTTCGCTGGTGGCTGCCGATTTTCTTTCGATTTGCATGGCCGCGGCGCGGTAACTCAAAAATGGACTATTTTTTTTCGATCACCCTGTTGATCCACGTGCTGTCGGCGCTGGGCGTCATCGGGCTCGTCCTGGTCCAGCACGGCAAGGGTGCGGACATGGGCGCGGCGTTTGGCAGCGGGGCGTCGGGCAGCCTGTTCGGCGCGACCGGCTCGGCCAATTTCCTCAGCCGGACGACGGCGATCCTGGCCGCCGTCTTTTTCCTGACCAGCCTGTCGCTGGCCTACGTGGCCGCCAACAAGCCAAATGTGTCTGGCAGTGTGATGCGGGATGCTGTACAATCGTCGCCTGCCTCGACGTCCGCCCCGGCGGGCGGCGAAGGCGCCGGGAGTCCCGCGCCGGATTCCAGGGCAAAGGACATCCCCAAGTGAGGGGGAATGAATCGACGGGCGGCGAGAGCGTCTTTCCTCGTTTGATCTTGCCGTCATGAGTGCTTGTGCCGACGTGGTGGAATTGGTAGACACGCTATCTTGAGGGGGTAGTGACTTCGGTCGTATGAGTTCGAGTCTCATCGTCGGCACCAAGGCGCGGTCGTTTTCTGTGAAGATGGTTTTACAACCAGGAAGGCGTGGCGAATCATGCTTGAAAACTATTTCCCGGTGCTTGTCTTCATCGTGATCGCTGTCGCTTTCGGGGTCGCCCCCGTGGTGTCCGGGCTGATCGTCGCGCCCCATCGTCCCGATGACGAAAAGCTGTCCCGCTACGAGTGCGGTTTCGAGGCGTTCGACGGCGCGCGCGCGCGGTTCGACGTTCGCTATTACCTGATCTCGATCCTGTTCATCCTCTTCGATCTGGAAGTCGCCTTTCTGGTGCCGTGGGCGACGATCTTCGGGGAAATCACGCGGACCGATTCCGTGAAGTGGTTCGGTTTCGCGGAAATGCTTGTTTTCATGGCGATTCTGCTTGTTGGCTACGCTTATGCGTGGGCCAGGGGTGCGCTGGATTGGGAGTGATCGAAGAATGAGTATCGAAGGAATTCTCCAGGAAGGCTTCATTACCACGACCGCCGACAAGCTGATCAACTACATGCGCACCGGCTCGATGTGGCCGATGACCTTCGGTCTGGCCTGCTGCGCGATGGAGATGATTCATACCGGTTGTTCGCGTTACGACCTCGATCGTTTCGGCATCGTCTTTCGCCCGAGTCCGCGTCAATCCGACGTGATGATCGTCGCCGGGACGCTGACCAACAAGATGGCGCCGGCGATGAGAAAAATCTATGACCAGATGCCCGAGCCGCGCTGGGTCATTTCGATGGGTTCCTG